>JBCCXG010000646.1:0-4026 GCA_039191945.1 Bacteroidota bacterium | reverse complement strand
TCGGAAAGGTTCAGGTCATACAGCTCATTGAGAAAGCCAGCCCTGAGACTCCATCGGGCATTGAATTTTGTGTTCAGTGTCGAGGTGATGGTATACCGGTTTTCCCTGTTCCTGATATTGTTGGCGCGGTAGGTATTGATGAGTTCACCATTGTCATCCAGGATCCTCGTATCCTGCTCCAGCTCAAAGTAGTTCGTCGAAGCGCCGATGGACGTCTTTAGGTACGTGTTCTTCGAGAGCCGCTTGGTGTTGGACAACCCAATCAATCCCAGCTGGTTGTTGATGAACTCATCTTCTCCAGGGTCCGCGAAGAGATCCGACTCGTCCGTATCGTCACCCAGGAATTCGATACTGCTCAGACCTCCCAGACCAAACATTTCGAAGCGCCCGAGTTTAGTCTCTCCAAGGTTGACCTTAAAGGAGAAATCCTGATAGACAGGGATCGAAGATGTGCCGGTTGCCGCCAGGCTAGCGATACCATAGCGATAGGATGCTACAAACGAGGAGTTGTTTTCCCGATTGATCGGTCCCTCAGCCATGACTTCGGCCCCGCTAAAGGCGGAAACCTGTCCCGTAAACTCAAACTTATCCGTGTTACCATTTCTAAAGAAGACGTCGAACACCGCCGCGTTCGCGTTACCGTATTCCGCGGGGAAGGCACCGGTGATGAAGTCGGAGGTTCGCAAAAGGTTGGTGTTCAGGGCATTCACGGGCCCGCCGGTGGTTCCTTGGGTGGCAAAGTGATTGGTAGTGGCAATGGGGATGCCCTCTACCCTCCAAAGGAGACCGGTCGGCGAGTTCCCTCTGACTACAATGTCGTTTCGGGCGTCATTTCCTCCTCCAACTCCGGCAAACGACGCAGCGAGTTTTGCAACATCATTTCTGCCCCCCGAAAAGCGAGTCACTTCTTCGATGCTGAAAGTACGTGAGCTCACTTTCGCCAGCTCGTTGATGGGGATGTCCTTGTCCGCTTCGGCGGTAACGACCACCGCTTCCAGACTCTCCACGGACTCTTCCAGTATAACACGCAGTACTACTTCTTTGCCAGAAGTGACCAATACGTTGGGAAGGGTGATGGACTTGTAGCCGATGTAGGACACCGCGAAGGTTTGTCTTCCGATCGGCACGTTTTCCATTCTAAACTCTCCCTCCATGTCGGCGACGTCTCCTATGATGGGATCTGAACCTACCATTTGAATGGTGGCTCCAAACAGCGGGTATTCGACCTGTGCATCCAGTATGACTCCCTTGACGGTCTGTGTCTGTGCAAGTGCCGTAAGGGTTGCCAGCATGGCCATGCCCCAGACAGTGATGAATTTTGGCGTTCTCATTTCTTTGCTCTTTCTTTTTTTTGATTTATGCCTCGAAAGTATCTTTCGGCACACCTCTCAAAGAGCATCTCCATTCGAAGCCTGCAAAAACCTAGACCAAGCCTACCAATTCATTGACGGAGTAATTGGAGATCACCTGGGACCTGGCAGTCAATCACTCAGGTAACAGCAAAGAAATGGAGAAGGAAATGAGTGTGTTGAGAGTAGTCGGTCAGTCGAGCTCGCGGTTCAGGATGTCGTTGCCATTGAACCAACGCTTGAAAGGCGTGATCTTCTCTGAAGATATCAGGATGTACTCGGGGACTTCCACCGTCAGCTCGACCTTCAGCTTTCTGGCCGAGAAAGGGATGACTTGATCGATCGCGTTGATGTTCACCACGTACTGCCGGTTGGCCCGGAAGAAGTCATTGTCCAGACGGGTTGACAAAGCGTCCAGCGTATCTTCAAATACATACCTTGAGCCGTCCATGGTTTTGAGAAAAGCCATCTTATTTTCAATGTAAAAGACTGCAATGTCCTTTACCGCGATGGACCTCATCTTGCCTCCGTAGTTGACCGTAATTCGGCCTTTGTCTGAACGTATGCTTGTTTTCACCTGTCTCAGTTGATCAAAAAGCTGCTCAAATTGGGAGTCCTGGGGCTTGTTGAGTCGATGGTACTTCTCCAGGGCCTTTTCCAGCTCCCCTCGCTCGATCGGCTTGAGCAAGTAAGCAATACTGTTTTGATCAAATGCCTTGATGGCGTACTCATTGTGAGCAGTGGTGAAAATAATCGGCGTATCAATTTGTACCTGGCTGAAAATATTGAAACTCAGGTCATCAGAAAGGTCAATGTCCAGTAGAATCAAGTCGGAACTGTTCTCGGAGAACCAACCGACCGATTGCTCAACAGACTTCAGGACCTTCTTGACCTGAATGTCAGGATCGATTTCATTCAAAAGGGAAATCAGTCTCTCAGCCGCGAGGTCTTCATCTTCTACAATCGTTACGTCCATCACATCTATCGGTTTATGTTGTGAGGTCTGAACACTGTCGTCATTTAGGCGGGTTTTCGCAGCACCAATGGATCGCTTGCGTACAAATTAGTCGAGGTTGCCGCAGGGGAAGCTTCCGGTGCGATAAGCGGGATACTTGCCACGTATTGACCGTCCTCCACATAAAACTTTGGTAGCCTGGCCTTAAGAATCCTGTATCGGTCGGTAATATTTCGTTGTCCTAATCCGGTAGAGCTCACTTCTGTTTGCCGAGGACGATAGCTGTTACTCACTTGTATGTCCTCTTCGCAGCTCTCAATCCGAATCTCCATGGGAAAGCCATCGGAGATCATGTTGTGCTTCAGCGCATTCTCAATCGTCACCTGTAGCGACATCGGAGGTATCAAGGTGCTCAAATGTGCCGTATCGACCGCTTCTGAGACTATTAGACCCTTGCCGTACCGAACCTGTTGAAGAAAAATGAAAGAATCAATGAACTTCAACTCTTCCTCAAGCGTCACTAGCTGATTTTGATTGAACTCCAGCACATATCGGTAAACACTCGAGAGTCGCTGAACGAACTCTTCTGACAACTTGGCGTCCTTTTGCATCAGCGAAGCCAGTGCGTTCAATCCATTGAAGAGGAAGTGTGGGTCAATCTGACGCTTCAAGGCATCATACTGAATCAATAGGTTCTGCTTCTTTAATTCTTTAGCCAGCCCGGCAGCCTGCTTCTTCTGTTCGTCAAAAATCGTGTACTCATGGTAGGCAAACAACATAGATACTCCGATAAAATAGAGCAGCATAGTTAGCACATCGTACCTGAGGCCTTCTGGAAAGTATTCTGAAAAGCCCATGCCGATGACAAAAAGGCTCTGGACCGAAGCAAACAGAGAGACCAAACCGAATATCACGGAAACCTCGATGATTACCCGCTTGCGCGCCTGATCCTCCCAGGGATACCGGAGGTTCAACCACAGAATGACCCTTTCGACAATCACGCCTAGCAACCATGAAATAAGGAAGTAAAGTGGAATCTCCAGTACGAACTCGAGCGCTATTTCCAAGAACCCACCCGACGCGCTGATCAAGAACTCTTGCGCCACCAGCAGCACTGATATCACTAGCGACGTAGCGAGATAAAATAGGATATGATTTGAATTCAGGGCTTGTTTCAAATTACTCATGCGCTCGAGGCAACTGCTCTGAGAAACAAGGAAGCTCGACAATTGTTGGCAGAGGCAATCCTCTCGCGATGGATGAGTCATTCCCCCGTTAGCAAATCAACTTGTACCCGTAGCCCCGTACATTGACGATCTGCACATTAGGGTCTGCAGCGAGTTTTTTTCGAAGTTTCGTGATGAAAACGTCCATGCTGCGGGCATTGAAGAAGTCTTCCGTTCCCCAGATCTCCTCCAGCATCACCGCCCGATCAAACAGCTCGTTGGGTTTGCTGGCCAGCCGCCGGAGCACCTCTGCCTCCCGGTGGGTCAACGTTTGCTCTTTGCCATCGATGGTGAGACTTTGCTTTGGATAATTGAAAGTGTAAGCACCAATCTCCAAGGTCTCGAAGCTCATACGCCGATCCGCTCGCTGCGCCAATTCCTTGATACGGACGATCAGCTCCTCCATGCTGAAGGGTTTCTTTAGATAGTCATTTCCACCCAGGTCAAAGCCCTCCACGACATCCTGCGTTTGTGACTTGGCGGTCAGGAACAAGAT
>JBCCXG010000645.1:0-4033 GCA_039191945.1 Bacteroidota bacterium | reverse complement strand
GACTTGTCGGGGGATGAGCAGTACCTGCAGCGCGCTTTGTTTTTTGCGGAAATGGGCCTTTCGTTGTTTTTTGATGCGGGGTCACCGCTACCGAAAGCTACCAATCAGCACGACCACTACGAATCTATCACTGGTGGGCCTGATTTCATGTATCAGCTGCTTAGCCTATATGAGGCACTGAACCGACCGTGATGACCCCCCTCTTTTCATGGCTTAGCCTTCATGGTTAATGGCGAATCGAAATCACAAAATGGGGGGTGGAGTGCAAATGGATTCACAAGTCCCTACCTATGAGAGGGCCCACCCGATGTTGAGGTTAGATGTCCAATTGTTCAACCCGAATCATGCAATAACTTTCGACCTCGCAGCTAAGCCTGGCCGGCCGCATAACTTCAGAATCCACGCCCCCCCCCCCGACGCGGCACTTAACACGATGTTGGCTCGTCATCATAATGGTTAATTATGCCTGGCCGGCCACGCCTCGGTGGCCCCGCTTCCTCACATAAGTCCCGGGCGGCGTACCGCTTAATTCTATTGGTATTTGGCTAGTCGCGGACGGCTAGTCGCGGACGGCAAGTCCTCGTTTAGAAATTCTATTGCATGAACCGGGTTCAAGGATGTTCGCTGACTCCTGGACCTATTCAAATAAAAAAAGCGGCCGGAGCCGCTTGTTTTCATTGAGTCTCGTCGAAGATCAAACTTCCCATCCACTGCGATAAGGTCGTCCGACGAATTCGTTGGCCGGATCGTAGTTAGTGATTTTCATATTCTCACCGTCCCAAAGCAACTGCTTGCGACCTGCATGCTGCCAACGGCCTCGGTTGTCTTTAGACGTACCGAGCTGATAGCTGCGAATGGCCAGGTTACCCATGATGACCGTTTCAGTCATGGGGCCGGAATAATCGAAAGAAGACGTCAGTGCCTTGTGCTCTTTGCTACCAAAGCCCGCCTTTACGGCTTCGGTCCACGACTTTTGATGACCACTTTCCGGATAGTCGCCCTTGTTGTACGGGTTGCCGTCATCAAAGTCCTCCGGCATGGTCATCTTGTCACCATTGTTGAGATAAATCCTAGGGTTTCGCCCGTAGATACCGCACGTCATAATGCCTTTCTCTCCCGTCATGATTGCACCATTGGCTGAATCGTTGCTACCTAAGGGATCATCCGCCGGAATCAGGTCTGGATGCATCGGACGCAGTCCACCGTCCAGCCAGGTGAGTTTCATGTCCGTCTTGTTCTTCTCAGTAGCGGAGAACTTCACCTGCACGTGAGAGGAGGGAGGACAGCCCGCCGGGATGTATTCTGGTGTCCAGTCTTGTAAGAAGATCTGCCCGACACTGCACTCTACCGCCGTTGGGTATCCCAATCCCAGGACTCGGAAGGGCGTATCGATGATGTGACAGCCGATGTCACCTAGCGCACCGGTCCCAAAGTTCCACCAGCCGCGCCATTTGAAAGGATGATACAGGGGATGGTAATCTACATACTCTGCAGGACCGATGAAGAGGTCCCAAGCCTCCTTGCTGATATGGTCGGGCAATCCCGGCTTTTCGGTAGGTAAGGGTATGCCTTGAGGCCATACCGGACGATTCGTCCATACTTGGACATCTGATACATTCCCTATGACGCCCTGATCGAACCACTGCTGCATCTGCACTTGCTCACGATTCGAGGCCCCCTGGTTCCCCATCTGGGTCACGATCTTGTTCGCCGCTGCTTTTTCCGTCAGCATGCGAGCCTCGCGAATGTTGTGGGTCAGTGGCTTTTGTACGTAAACGTGCTTGCCCAGGTCCATTGCCGTCATCGCAGCCACTGCATGGGTATGATCGGGGGTAGAGATGGTGACTGCGTCGATCTCTTTGACTTCTTCGAGCATCACTCGGAAGTCGGTGAAGACCTTTGCCTTGGGCCATGCCTTGATTGACTCTCCCGCACGTTGTGTATCTACATCGCACAACGCCACGACATTTTCCATACCGTCATTGAAGGCGTTGCGAATATCAGAACGCCCTTTTCCACCAGCGCCGATTGCAGCAAGATTGAGCTTGTCACTTGGAGCGCGGTACCCAGTACCCCCTAATACGTAGCGGGGTACAATCGTGAAGGCTGCAGCGCCAAGACCTGCTTTTTTTACAAAGTCCCGCCGCCCACTTTGATTCTCTTTCGCTTCTTTTTTCATTGGTTGCTTGGTTATCATGTTGCAGAGCTATAGCTCTTTGATTTTAATGTTGCGGAACCATACGTCGTCTCTGTGATCCTGGAGGCCGATAAGTCCCTTGTCAGAAAGATTCGCCCAGTCTTCGTTTAGACCAGGGAACTTGCTACCTGCGACCAGCTCAATCCACTCGTCGGTGCCGTATTCGTAGCTTACTACGACCTCTCCATTTTGGACATGTTGAATAAGCTTGCCGTTTTTGATGACTTCCACTGCATTCCACTCACCGGCGGGATTTGCATTTTGCGGTACAGCGGGGATCAGATCGTAAAGGGAACTTGCCTTACGGTTACCGTCCTTACCACGATCCGAATCGGGATGCCCGTCATTATCCAATACTTGCATCTCGGGAGCGGTTTTGTAGATCGGCCCAAAATCAGGCAGCTCTTGTCCGAGGTAAAAAATCCCGGAGTTCCCGTTCTCGCCAATCTTCCATTCCAGCTTTAGATGGAAGTTTTCAAACTCCTGATCGTAAATGATGTCTCCCGCGTCAGCTAGTTCATCATCTGTGCGTTTTGTTTTTGAAGGCAGGTAGAAAGCTCCGTCTTCCACCTTCCAGGCTTTTGGGAAGTTCTCTTTGCCGTAGCCCCTCCAGCCGTCGGAGGTACTGCCATCAAATAAGAGTTTCCATCCATCAGCTTCTTCGCTGGCTGATAGTACGTTGAGGGCTTCAGCCACGGGCTCGGCGGCTGCCTCGGGTTCAGCGTTGGTCTGTTGTTGAGCCGTAGGCTGTGAACAACCCACCATGACCCCTAGTAGGATAATTCCGGTTAGGATTTTCATATCGTTTTTGGATTTCTGATTCTTTAAGTTTTCTGCTACAACTAAGTTAAAGGCTGCGCAGGACTTCATTGCTGAGTACTTTGATAAATGGCAATCAGAAGATTTATTTTGGAGCTGATTTTTGACAGACTCCCCTGGGTGTCAGGAGCCTGCTTGGATCAAGGTTCCTATTCGTTGGTTGCGGGCCCAGATTAATCTTCCATTTTCGCCTGGTGAGTGATATCTTTCTTTTGAGAAAAAACTACTGAACAGCCCCCTCGTCCTGGTGGATCGTTTGGTTTTGTGCGTAAATGATCAGTCAAATCACAAAGGAGGCCCTTCCAAAACAGCCCCACCCTGTTACTTCTTACCTTGCTTCGGGTAGTCTGCTCCATGCGACGCTGTTCCTTTTCATAGCAGAGTCCATGGTTTACTGGTATTTTTTGGCCAAGTCGATACAAGAACAGCATCTCCTTTGGATTTTGTTTTGGGCTTGGTCCTTCATGTTTTCCTTCATCCATATTTTCCTGGTATTGGCTGATGGATGGTCTCGGTTCCAAAACTATAAGCGGGCGAAAGATCAGCTTTTTCTCTACGGACCGGAGCCAAAGATCCTCAGGCAGTATGTTGGCTCAAAGTGCCAGCGGATCGCTTTGCAAACTGCTGCTAAAGAATTGGCCCTCCTGGATGACATCAAGACTTACATCAAGGTACGAGGTTACCGATGGTACCACTACATACCTGATTTTATGATTGCGGATCCGTTATTCCCATTTAGGCGCTACTTCTGGCGTCGTACCTTCCTGGAGAGGCATTATGAGCCTCGCGTCGATTATCGGAAATTAGCTATCAAGTCCTGAGTCTCACATGGTCGAAGCATATGATTTAGGTAAGGCGTATGTAGGCTGTAGGGCCCTTGACCGCGTGAGCCTATCCGTAAGTAGGGGGGTGATCTATGGTGTCTTAGGCCCCAACGGCGCTGGTAAGACTACTTTGTTTAAGATACTAACAGGGCTCATCCGGGCAGATGCGGGGCACTACACGATTGATTCCGAG
>JBCCXG010000644.1:0-4042 GCA_039191945.1 Bacteroidota bacterium | reverse complement strand
CTATCTGGGCTTTGAGGTCATTTCGAAGGTGCCAACTGTGCTTCATACCCCGCTTATGTCCGGAGCCAACGCCATCAGCGGCGTGGTCTTGATCGGTGCCATCTTGCTGGTGCGCCAGTCTACGGCAGACGACTACCTGTCTTTGGGTTTGGGTTTTGTCGGCATTGTCCTCGGCACCATCAATGTGGTCGGCGGGCATGCCGTTACGGATCGGATGTTGGAGATGTTCAAAAAGAAGTAAGCTATGGAAGTGACGGCATTAGTGAACTTCTCGTATCTCGCAGCGGTGATCTTACTCATCGTTGGACTGCGCGGACTAAGTAGCCCGGCGACGGCCCGGCGCGGAAACTTCATGGCGGCTGGTGGCATGGGGCTGGCGATTCTCACAAGCCTTTTGCAGCCCGTAGAATCGGGACAAAACAACTACTTGATCATCATGATTGCCCTGGCCATCGGCACGGGTATCGGGTTGGTCGTTTCCAAAAAGGTGGAGATGACTGCTATGCCGGAGTTGGTCTCACTTTTCAATGGTCTGGGAGGTGCATGCGCGGTGGCCATAGCACTGATCGAGCTCTACAATTATCAACCGATCTTCATAGCAGGAGATACGGTGGCACTGGGCAAGCACCTGACCACCCACCTGGCCATGTTCGTCGGGGGTGTGGCCTTCACCGGCAGTCTGGTCGCCTACGGCAAGTTGGCAGGTAAGATCAAAGATCGAAAGATCCCGGGTTTACAGTGGGTCAATATTGCGGCGCTGGTTGTATTGCTCGGACTAATTGTCTTTCGATCACTGGCACCTGACGTGAGCTTTGTACTGCCGCTCGTGATCCTGATTGCTTCTTTGTTTTATGGTATCACCTTCGTGCAACCCATCGGCGGAGCAGACATGCCCGTGGTGATCTCGCTACTCAATGCCTTCACTGGAGTGGCCGCGGCCTTGGCGGGAATCGTCTATGGCAATCAAGCCATGCTCGTAGGAGGTATTTTGGTGGGCTCCTCCGGGACCATCCTGACCGTTCTGATGTGCCAGGCGATGAACCGGTCGCTGCTCAATGTCATCATCGGTGGATTCGGTGGCGGAGGTACAGCGATCGCTGCCGGTGAACAGGTGATCAGGGAAACCAACGCTGCGGAGGTGGCCATCCTCCTGAGGTACGCTCAGCAAGTCATCTTCATCCCGGGCTACGGCATGGCCGTGGCGCAGGCGCAAAAGACCTGCAAGGAATTGGATGACGTTTTGCAAAAGCATAATGTCAACGTGAAATATGCCATTCATCCGGTAGCGGGTCGGATGCCGGGACACATGAATGTGCTTCTGGCCGAAGCAGATGTGCCCTATCCTTCTTTATTGGATTTGGACGATGCCAACGCCGCTTTTAAGGAAACGGATGTGTGCATTGTGGTCGGCGCCAATGATGTTGTCAACCCCGCCGCCTTGGATGACCCCGCCAGCCCGATCTACGGTATGCCCATTCTGGAGATCCTGCAGGCCAAAAAGAATATTGTCATGAAGCGCAGCATGAATTTTGGATATTCCGGGATTCAGAACCCACTGTTCTTTCATGAGAGAACCAACATGCTCTTTGGTGATGCCAAAAAGTCGATCGAATCACTGGTCAGCGAGGTGAAGGCTTTGGATTAATAGGGGGTGAATAACCAGAAGTAACCGAGCCACCTACTGCACTTTGTCGCTATTCGTTGCGCAAGGAGTCGACAGGATTGGCCAAAGCTGCCCGGATGCTCTGGACACCGATAGTAAGGATAGCCAGGCCCATAGCGGCAACAGCAATGATCAAGAAGAGCCACCACTGAATGCTTATCCGATAAGCAAAGTCATTGAGCTATGTCATAACAGCCACCTACCTCCTTTTCGAGGTGAGTTCATGCATTGCTCGTCATAGATCTCGAGTACGTTTCCTTCCACCTCCTCGAGATAATCCTCTTTGCAAAACCACCTGAGGAAGCGAAGGGCTCGGATCGGAGGCCTTCTTTCATTCATCTTTTAGACAGGCTATAGGGTTGGTCATCGCGGCCTTAATAGACTGCGAACTCACTGTTACTAATGCGATCAAGAGGGTAGAAAGACCAGCTAGGGGCAGCATCCACCAATCCAACGTGATCCGGTAAGCGAAATCCAACAACCAGAGGTGCATCACGAACCATGCGAAGGGGGCAGCGACAAATGACGCTATCAGTATCAACTTGAGGAAATCCAGACTGAGAAGTCCGGTAAGATGTCGAACGGAGGCCCCAAAGACCTTTCGAATACCCATCTCTTTGGTCCTTCTCTTGGATGCCAGTGCGGCTAAGCCAAATAAACCCACCGAGGCGATCAGCAAAGAGATTAACGTCAACCCGCCGAAGAGCTGGCCGATTCTGACATCAGCCAGATAGAGCTCGCTGAACTGTTGATCCAGAAACGCATATTCAAACGGATAGGCTGTATGTCCGGAGATAACCTCTTCCAAATACTCAAGCGTCTCCGGAAGTTGCTCTGGTCGGACCTTGACTGAGAACCAGGAAGAACCAGCTCCCGCTAACCGAAGCATCAAAGGGTTTATGGCCAATTGCATGGAGTGCATATGAAAGTCTTTGATGACCCCTATCACCGTCTCAGTACCTTCATGCGTGAACTGCTTGCCTATGGCTTCCTCCGGTGACCAACCCAGCGCTTTGGCGGCAGTTTCATTCAGAACGTAACCCTGATCAAAGTCAGTAGCGTATGCAGGTGAAAAAAAGCGGCCTGCTAACAATTGCATACCAAATACCTCCAGGTAGTCATAGGTGACCCTCGACTCATAAATCGTCAGGTCATTGTCGTCGAAGTTATCATCGTCGTTGATGACGGTGCTGGAGGTGATATTGGTCGGCAAATGCCAAGAGGCAGTCATGGACTGAATGCGTGGGTTTTCTAAACATTGGGTCCTTATTGCCTCAAATTCCTTACTGAGCCGGTCGTCTTGTACACTCACGGTTATCACTTGTTCTTTGTCATACCCTAACTCCTTGGATTGGATAAATTCAAACTGGCGGTAAATGACGATACTTCCGAAGATCAGTGCCACCGACACGGCAAACTGTCCGACCATAAACCACCGATGCAAACGCATACCTCCAGATCCCCCTTTGAGCCTTCCTTGTAAAGCACCGAGTGGCTGAAAAGCAGATATCCATAGCGCAGGGTAACTTCCTGATAGCACACCGACTACCAAGACCAGTCCCACTAAAATGGGTAGTATGTGTAAATTCTCGTCGAGGTTGAGTGTCAGAGGGCGACTGATCAGGTGCCCAAAAAGTGGCGACAGGTAGCCAACTAACAAGAGGGCCAACAAAAAGGCGACCATCGTAATGAGGACGGATTCACCAAGGAATTGTCCGATCAATTGCCGACGGGTCGCTCCAACTACTTTTCGCATACCCACTTCCTTGGCACGTTTCATGGTACGGGCAACCGCCAGATTGATGTAGTTAATGCTGGCCAGCGACAAGATGAGCAAGGCCACGAGCGAGAAAAGCCTTACGTATTGCGGATTTCCCTTTACTCCCAGGTCCGCGTTCATCTGGGCAAAATGCAATTCATGAATCGACTGAATGAACAGGGACGCCTCTCCAGGCAAAGGTGCATTTCTGTCAAGAAGATCAGCCAACTTACCTTCAAGCAGAGAAGGATCCGCATCTTGCGCCAATGTGAAGAATGTATGGCACGAGCTATTGTACCATTTGTCACGCGCCATTTCCCTTTGATATCTTGCACTAGATTCAAGAGTGGAAATGAAAGAGAACTGCAGGGAAGACGTTGATGGCAGGTCTTTGACTATACCGGTGATCTTCAGCGAAGTTTCGTCCTGGTAGCGGATTTCCTGGCCTAGGGGATTGGTATCCCCAAACATTTTTTTGGCCAATGATTCCGTGATCACCAAACTGGCTGGGTCATCGAGTGCACTTGCTGCATCCCCTACCAAAAAGGGAAATGCGAAAACGCTAAAAAAATGGCTATCGGCCATATAACCACTTTCGAGGAATGACTTGCCATCCTGTG
>JBCCXG010000643.1:0-4060 GCA_039191945.1 Bacteroidota bacterium | reverse complement strand
CGTGGAATCTCCACACGATCATTTTATTGTCCTCAATAAACTGTTGTTTGGCGGCGAACACTTTGTCACCCTCCAGGTGCTCGGTCTCATCGAGGTGGTTGTAAAACGTAGGCTCGTGCGTAATGATCATATTGAGCCCTTGGGCTTTGGCTTGCTTCAGCACCTCCAAAGTCGCTAAAAATGTCGTAGCAATGCCGGTGATCTCATCGCCGGAGTCTCCGGACTTGAACGTGTCAACGGTCTCTTTAGTCCATTCACAAGTCACCTCGGATTGGATCCGATCGACCACCTCGCCCGCCGTGAACGATTGCGCGTAGAGGTCAGAGGTCTGGAAGAATAGGATCCACAGGGTCATGGAGATAGTCACAGATAAGGTGTGCATCGCATCGAAGTCTTTGGTAATCTTTAGCAATCTAGCAGATACTGTCTATAAAACGTCTCGCCAACCTAGACCCGAATCCGAGTATATCCAAGTCACTCCGGTATTGAAAACTGGACACCCAGCGTCGGTATCAGCACATTACCCACATTTGTATTTTCCCGATGCGTGATGTTTTGCAGCCTAGCATACTGGGGGATGAATTCGATCGCAAAGATTCGATTGAAATTGTAGGCAATACCCGGACCTGCGTTGAGCGACACCATAGTACCATTGAACTGTGGCGTATCATCATAGGTGACCCGACCCATGCCCGCTCCGACCTCAAGGAAGACAGATACGCTTTTATTGACGACATAATAACGAGCGTAAAGATTGGCCCCTAAGGCATTGAGATTGTCTACTTCTCCACCGAATGGCATCACCCCAACGGCCAGGTCATCCAAAAGGAAATACCCAAAGTTGCCTCGTACAGAATAGCCGGTAGGCAGAGAGTTGTCGGGGTAGATCAACGGTAGACCTCCAAGGCCCATCTGAAATGAACCTTCCCGGTCTTGTGCGTATAAGGTGAGGGAAACAGAAAAAAAGATGGCAAGGAGGTAGCTGCGTTTTTCTATGGTAGGATGCATCCATTTCATGGAATCGCAAAGTTAGTGGTCAAATCTAACGTTGGAAACCAAAATTGTACCACCCTTAGCCCATCGCGCCAATAAACAGAGAGCCGCGGCAGGGATAGAGCGGATATCCGCGGGGGATGAGCGGCCGGGAGCGGGGAGCAGGATAAGAGTGAAAGCCCGCCCTGAAGTAGAGAGAAAGAGAAGTAGGATTATCCCTCGAAAGGTTTAGAACCCTTCGAGGGATAGGTCGTATTCCCATCTCTCTCACTTCAGGGGCCGCCCAAAATCTTTGCAAAAACTTAGCTAAACACCTACTCAACAAATCGGTTCATAATAGTGTCCCAAGCCTGCTAAGGGTCATTGGAGAAAGGCACCTTTTGACGTAAATTTCATCTCTATCAGAGGGGGTGGTCCTTATAGACACAGACTATACAGAAATAAATACTATAAATACGATTTATAGCAACTTTACGAACACATACCATCAAATAAATACTTAATTCAACAATGGAAAATAACTCTAACGGTCAAGGTAAATGCCCTTTTACGGGTGGCGTCCTGAAGCAAAGTGCTGGTAAAGGCACGCGAAATAAGGACTGGTGGCCCAACGCGTTGCAACTGGACATCCTGCGTCAGCACTCCTCGCTGACCAACCCGATGGATGAGGACTTCAACTACGCAGAGGAATTTGAAAAGCTAGACTATGCAGCAGTAAAGAAGGATTTGGCGGATCTGATGACAGATTCGCAGGAATGGTGGCCTGCTGACTACGGGCATTATGGTCCGTTCTTCATCCGTATGACCTGGCATAGCGCCGGAACGTACCGAATCCAGGACGGAAGAGGTGGCGGTGGAGCCGGTACGCAGCGATTTGCTCCGCTAAACAGCTGGCCAGATAATGCCAACTTGGACAAAGCAAGGCTGTTGCTATGGCCGATCAAGCAGAAGTATGGCAACAAACTTTCCTGGGCAGACTTGATGATCATGGCGGGTAATGTGGCCATGGAAACGATGGGATTCAAGATCTTCGGTTTTGGTGGTGGCCGTGAGGATGTTTGGGAGCCTGAGGAGGATATCTACTGGGGTAACGAAGGTGAGTGGCTGGGAGATAAGCGCTACACCGGCGACCGCGAATTGGAAAACCCACTGGGCGCTGTCCAGATGGGATTGATCTATGTGAACCCTCAAGGACCTAACGGCAACCCTGACCCCGTGGCGGCCGCGAAGGACATCCGAGAGACATTTGGTCGGATGGCGATGAATGACGAAGAGACGGTCGCTTTGATCGCAGGTGGTCACACGTTTGGAAAAACGCACGGAGCTGCGCCTGACGCGGAGAATGTGGAAGCGGAGCCGGCTGGGGCCTCTATCGAGATGCAAAGCATGGGATGGAAAAACAACTTCGGCAAAGGAAACGCCGAGGATACCATCACCAGCGGACTAGAGGGTGCATGGACGACTACTCCCACGCAATGGAGTAATAACTACTTCGAAAACCTCTTCGGTTTCGAATGGGAAGTGTACAATGGGCCAGGCGGAGCGCACCAGTGGCGGCCTGTCAATAATGGTGGAGCAGGTACAGTGCCTGATGCACACGTTGCAGGTAAGACACATCAGCCTTTTATGTTGACCACGGATCTCTCTTTGCGATTCGATCCTGAGTACGAGAAAATCTCCCGAAGATTCTACGAGAATCCGGAGGAGTTCGCGGATGCCTATGCACGGGCATGGTTCAAGCTCACCCACAGAGACATGGGCCCTAAGAATCGCTACCTCGGACCTGAAGTACCTGCAGAAGACTTGATCTGGCAAGACCCGGTGCCTGCTGGTACGGCATTGAGTGATAGTGATGTCGCTGCTTTGAAAGAGAAGATCGCTGCCTCCGGTCTGTCGGTATCACAGCTGGTATCTACCGCATGGGCTTCTGCCTCGACCTTCCGCAACTCGGACAAGCGGGGGGGTGCCAACGGTGCGCGTATCCGATTCGCTCCGCAAAGAGACTGGAAAGTGAACAGCCCGGCGCAATTGGCCTCTGTATTGGAGACTTTAGAAGGCATCCAGAAAGACTTCGGCAACGTATCGATGGCTGACTTGATTGTATTGGGTGGAAATGTAGGCGTCGAGATGGCTGCTAAGAATGCTGGACACGACGTAACCGTTCCGTTCACTTCAGGCCGTGGCGACGCTACCGAGGAGATGACCGACGCCGAGTCATTTGAGTGGTTGGAGCCTGCAGCTGACGGCTTCCGCAACTACCTCAATTCGGCCAAAGCACACGTATCTGCGGAAGAAATGCTGGTCGACAAGGCGCAGCTCATGACGCTGACTTCTCCTGAGATGACGGTGCTTGTGGGTGGTATGCGCGTGATGAATACCAACTTCGACAAATCACCTCATGGTAGCTTCACCGATAGAAAAGAGGCATTGACGAATGACTTCTTCGTCAACCTATTGGATCTCAGTACGAAGTGGGACTCTGCTTCCGAATCCGATGATATTTTCGAAGGAAAGGATCGCCGAACCGGCGACTTCAAATGGTCGGGTACTCGAGTGGATTTGATCTTCGGATCAAACAGCGAGCTCAGGGCTATTTCTGAAGTGTACGCGCAGAGCGATAGCGAAGAGAAGTTTGTCAAGGACTTTGTAGCAGCCTGGGCCAAGGTGATGGATCTCGATCGATTCGACCTGGCTTGATGCTGCAAACATGTGCAACTAGGTGTTAGGGGCGGCCTCCTTTGGGAGGCCGCTTTTTTTGTTAAGCGCTTCCCTGGTTTGGCGGAACCGACGCCAGCATCGGCTCCGTCAAAGAGCTTAGGGACATTCTGCGCGTTCCTTACCCATCAGCCTCGGCTCGATTCCCGGTCAAAATTCTCGGACCCACACCAGAAAGCGATGATCCGTTCGGATCGACAGCGCGATGATCCATACGCGACTCCACGGACTCTGTTCACCTTCAGCACGGGTGAACGACTTTCGCGATTCACTCTGCCTTGAGGCCATTGGCAGGGTTGATGACTGCAGCCTTGATTGACTCGAAGCTCACCGTGACAATGGCTATCACCAT
>JBCCXG010000642.1:0-4066 GCA_039191945.1 Bacteroidota bacterium | reverse complement strand
TACAGAGTGCTGGGAGATCATTGCGCAATCTCTTGCAAAAGAATCTACGCAACATTTTTACTCTGGGGCTTTTGGAGAGAAGTGGAAGGTCTACACCCAAAAATTGGTGAAGAATGTTTCTATGTGCCAGTTTGGGATCAATGAAAAACTACCCGTTGATCAGTTGGACAACTCAGCGGAGATCATTTGCGTCACCCACAATGAGACCTCCAACGGGACTTGCGTCAATGACAAGATCATGCGGAAGCTTGCCAAAGCCCGCAGCGGAGGTCAACTGCTGGCATATGACGCTACATCGTCTATGGCGGGTGTTCACTTGCCATGGGAGCATGGGGATATTTGGTATGCTTCTGTACAGAAGTGTTTCGGTTTGCCTGCAGGACTAGCATTGTTGGTTCTGAGCCCTGCAGCAGTTGCGCGCGCTCAGGAAGTGGGTGAAAACCACCACTACAATAGTCTGCTTCGTATTTTGGAGAATGCCGGCAAAGAGCAAACGCATCATACACCCAACGTATTGAACATTTACTTGCTCAAAAGAACGCAGGAGCTATCACAAGGTATCGAACATACAGAGGAAAAGGTCATGAAGCGGTCTCGATTCTGGTCGGAGTTCGTTACCGATCTCAAGCAATTCGAGTTGCTTTCGGCCGATGAGGACATCAGGTCCCACACCGTATTAGCAGTGCGAACGGCCAAGCCGGAGAAGGTAAGAAATATGGCTGCTGCGGCTGGCTTTGCACTAGGAAGTGGGTACGGTGAGTGGAAGCCCGACAGCTTTCGCATAGCAAATTTCCCAGCGATCAAGCGCCGGGAAATTGAGGCTCTAGCAAATTTCTTCCGAAAAAACTTTGGCTAGCTCCGGCGCTGCAGGGGTACTGCCGTATTGATCCAGCAACCCAGTGTCACCTCCTGACCTTCCTCGTAGTTCTCGTTGAAGATCTCTTCGATCGAAGGGAATTGCTCTTTGCAGGCCTCCATTTGCGGAAGGTTCCCCGCCCGTCGATACATCTCGTAGGCCGCAATGAAGACCGCTCGATCAATCACTTTGCTTTCACCTCCCTTGCAGTCATTGAAGCTTGAATAGTAAAGGTTGCCGATGATGTTGTAAGGCTCTGACTCCTTGGGAAACATCGAACTCGCTTCTCGTGCAAGAGACCTTGCGCTCATTTTGTTGCCCATTTTGGACTGAATATTAGCGCGACTCAGAAGCAATTCAAATTGGTCCTCTTCAGATTGAGCCAGTTCCGCAGCCTTTTCGTAAAACTCCAGGGATTTAGAATACTCCTTACTGCCTATGTATTTGTCACCCAATGCTTTCGCAAGGTTGAAGCTTGGATCTGAGTCATAGACCAACTCAGCGGCCTCCAGAAACCAGGACTCGTTGGAGCACTTGGCTTGCAGGGAGTAGCTGAAGATCTTTTTTGCATTGTTGAGATCGGAAGGGTCGGCCTTCATCTTGGGTACAAGGTTATTGGCGATGAAGTCGCAGCTGAGCACGCCGTCGAGCGAACTCAAAAATGCATCTGCTTTGTCCTGATCTTTCTTCAGTTTCCCAGCATTACCACCATTGGCCATTTGAAACTCAATGGCCGACGAGATTTTGGCATGAATATCCAGAACCTCCTCTGCGGTCATTTCTGCAGGCTTACGCTCAAAGTAAAACTTGGCAAGGGTCATCCAAGGGATAAAGTTGAAGCGAGAAAGATCGTTGCTGTTAAGCTCGTAGGCTTTAGCATACAGTTCCTTTAGTAGCGGGTACTTCGCCGGCCTGCGATAAAACATTTTAAAAGCCTCATAGGCTTTACGGTCCATCACCTCCGCTTCTTTGCCAAAGTACTTGATGCGCTGATCAAACATCCACATCACGGAATCCTCCAACTGGGTGATCCGGGCTTTGTCTTCTTCGATCTTGAGGATCGCCTGGATGGTCTTTACGCCATCGATGTAAATGCCGGGATTCAGCTCGGGATTGTTATTATAGAGCCAAGTAAGTGTCTGAAAGGTAGCGTTTTGATCCTCCAGTTGCATCTGGATGCGGTAGTACGCTTGTTTCTCTTTGGCCTGATCGGCCAACTCTTCGTCCTCAGGCCAGTTCCAGTTGTTTTGTGCCGTTGCAGGCAATAGTACAATGGAGAGGATCGAAAAGAATAATGATTTGTACTTCAATTCCATCTTAATTCTGGTTGACTATAAAATCTGAGCAAAAGGAATAAAATCTAATCTACCTACCATACGTAGCCGATTAGATTTGTGTTAACAAAAATCTTTTAATATGCTGGATTTAAGAGAGATATTTTCGGTGACTCTCATTCTTTTCTCGGTAATTGACATCCTAGGCAATATTCCTGTGGTGATACAATTACGGAAAAAAGCGGGACATATCCAGTCTGAGAAGGCGACATTGGTCGCAGGGGTCATCATGATTGGGTTTTTGTTCTTAGGCGAGCAGATTTTGAATCTGTTCAATCTCGACGTTGGGTCTTTTGCCATCTCCGGTGCGATCATCATGTTCCTCATCGGTATGGAAATGGTCCTGGGTTTGCACATCTTTCAGTCGCATCCTGAGGAGATGACTTCCACATCGATCGTTCCCTTGGCTTTTCCGCTGCTTGCCGGTGCCGGCACCATGACGACACTGATCTCACTTCGGGCTGAATATCACACCTGGAATATCCTGATGGGTATACTGGTCAATCTCTTGGTGGTCTATGCGGTGCTCAAGTCATCCTCCTGGCTTGAGAAAAAGATAGGTCCCGGGGGTTTTACAATACTCCGAAAGGTGTTTGGGATTATTCTCCTCTCGATTGCCATTAAGTTATTTAAAAACAATTGGTTTGCGCCATGATCAAAATCTATACGGACGGTGCTGCGAAAGGTAACCCGGGACCCGGTGGCTACGGTACCATTCTCGACTACAAGGGTAAGCGCAAGGAGCTCTCAGAAGGCTTTCGCAATACGACCAATAACCGAATGGAGCTGTTGGCCGTGATCAAAGGGCTTGAGGCCATCAAGCAGGATGGCTGGGAGGTATTGGTGGTCTCTGACTCCAAGTACGTGGTCGATGCCGTGGAGAAAGGATGGTTGAAGAACTGGGTGGCAAAGGATTTCAAGGGGAAAAAGAACCGGGATCTCTGGGAGCGATTTCTCAAGGTCTACTACCGGCATCGGGTAAAATTTAGATGGATCAAAGGTCACGCCGGTCACTCGGAAAACGAGCGATGCGACGAGTTGGCTGTAGATGCGGCCAGTCAAGAACCCCATCTCTTAAAGATTGACAAGGAGTTCGAGCGCGGTACGGCTTAGTTGGCGAACGATGGCCAACGATTTCTTTCAGTTCAAACAATTTAGAATCGATCAGGGGCAGTGCGCGATGAAAGTGACCACCGATGGTTGCTTATTTGGCGCTTTGATTGCCCTGTCCGGCGTGGAGAGGGGCATACTAGATATTGGCACGGGTACAGGACTGCTTAGCTTGATGCTGGCCCAAAGGTCTTCGGCGTCCATTACCGCGTTGGAGATTGACCCAAAAGCTGCTAATCAGGCAAGTCTGAACTTTGCGTCCAGCCCGTGGCAGGCTCGACTGCAAGTCCGGTCCCAGTCGCTACAGACTTTTTCCATAGATGAAGGGGAAGAGTATTTTGATACCATCGTTTCCAATCCACCCTTCTTTCAGAATCACAGGCGGTCGGGTACGGCCAAGGACGTGGCCATTCATGATGATACGCTACCACAGGCTGATCTAGCCAATGCCGTAGAGCGACACCTCGCTCCAGAGGGCTGCTTCTGGGTGATTTATCCAGATCATCAGTTCCTACAATTTCATCAACAGATGGTAGACCGAGGCTGGGCTTGTACAAACGAAACAAGGATTCGAAACAGACCAGGAGAGGCGATCTTTCGCAGAGTTGGAGCTTTTCGAAGGGTCGATTCACCAACCTCAGTGTCAGAGATTGTGATTCGCAATCACAAGGGGCAATATGCTGATGCGTTTCAGGACTTAATGGATCCCTATTATTTGTGATAAGGATCAGGAGACGGTCTCCCGCTCAGCAAACTCAAAGCCTAG
>JBCCXG010000641.1:0-4079 GCA_039191945.1 Bacteroidota bacterium | reverse complement strand
TTTGAATTTCGACATGTGGTTAGGCTCCACGCCGGAGATGGAGTACAAGGAAAAGCTCGTGCATCCACAAAATGACTTCAGCCGGCCTGGATGGCTCAGACACGAAAACTATGGCGCAGGCATGATTACAGGCTGGGGACAGCATCACTATGATTCCGCCGCCTGGGGAATGGATACTGAATTCACCGGACCGATCACGGTGGAGGCATTAGCCGATTTTCCCAGGTCCGGAGATTGGAATGTGCATGGCGATTTCATGGTCAAGCACACGTATGACAATGGCATCACGGTGCTGACGAGTGGGGGCTATCCTAACGGGATCAGATACGAGGGAGAGGATGGATGGATCTTTGTGACCAGGGGTGCCTATCGTGCGACGCCATCGGATCCCATTCCAGCAGGCGCGACCAAGGCTCTGGATGCCAGCGATGAGAAGATACTCGGCTCCGTCATTGGCGACGAGGAGACAAAGCTCTACGTCAGTCAGGAGCAGCACGGGGACTGGTTAGATTGTATAAAGACCCGCAAGCAACCCATATCGCCAGCTGAGATTGGTCACCGGTCTTGTAGCGTGTGCTTGATCAGCCACATCGCCATGAAGGTGCCTGGAGAGTTGACCTGGGATCCTGTGACAGAGAAGTTCGCTAACCACGACGTCGCAAATGCCATGCTTAGCCGGCCGCAGCGATATCCGTTTGGAACCAATTTTGTCAAAATGTGAGATGCGACGTGCACGACAGGTCGGCAGATAGAATTAGAAGAGGAGGTGGGCCTAGCGGTCTGCCTTCTTTGACTTTAGAGTCTCTGCTGCAGACGGCTGGATGCCACGCGTCCGGTCTACTTACAAGCTGCCACTCGGACCGATGACCCTCAGCTGGTCATCATTGATACCTACCAGAAAGTGGATTCCGGTGCCCACTTTGATCGCCTTCAATGACTTCACATTATACGGAATCATCAAGCCACTTTCGCTGGGTGGTAGGGCCTCAAATTCGAGGTTCCCTTGACCAAGCAGTACGTAGCCCGGTGAGGCATCTGCAGCCGTCGTTTCGACTTCCACATCAAACTTATTTCCAGCAATGATCAAATCTTTGACGCCATCGTCATTGACGTCCAGAACTTCCACGCCCAGTAGCGTCGAGTACTGTGCCTCTTTGGGGAGTTTTCTGACTCGGAGTACGCCTCCTTCGTTCTCAATGACCACGCTTGACATGAGGTAGGCTTTCTTTTTGACGGCGTTTTCAATTTCGCTGCCAATAACCTGCGTGATATCGGCCTGTGCAAAGGCGGTGAAGGTGGGGAAGCGTTCTTCAATCCCTGGCATTTGCATCGACGAGCACTCTTTGCCTCTTACAGGTACGGTTCGTGTCTCATTCTTCTTAGCGAGGAAGATATCGTTGGTCCCACTGCCATCAAAATCCCCCGCAAACACTTCAAAAGGGCTCTCTTCACTGGCGTGAAACTTGTAATTCTCTCCCAGGTTCCCGGCGATCATATCCATGTCGCCATCCCCGTCTAAATCTTCAACTGCAATAGTATTCCACCAACCTTCCGTCTGTGATAGCCCGTAAGCCTCGCTGTTGTCCGTCAGCATCTCACCTCGCCATTCGAAGACTGTAATGGGCATCCATTCGCCGACCACAACGAGTTCCTTTTGCTGGTCATTGTTCAAGTCTACCCAGATGGCTGATTGCACCATCCCCACGTTTCGAAGACCTTGGGTCAGGCTTGAGGTCTGATCCACAAAAGTTCCGGACTCATTAATGTACAAATAGCTTTCGGGTGCCATTAGGTACTGGTGGGCCACTACCTGACCCCCAATGAATAGGTCCTGATCACCGTCGCGGTCCACGTCCTCTGCGACCACACATGAGCCGCTGCTCCGGCTGGGTAAGAAGGTCCTTTCCGTGAGGTTGCCATGACCATCGTTGGTGTAGATACGGTCCCTGTACAGTTGATGGCCCTCCGGAAATTCGCTCCCGCCACTCACCACAATCAGGTCCAGGTCCTGGTCACCATCCACGTCGACCCAGGCACTACCCATGTCTTCGTATGCCTTATCTGCACGGAAAAGCTCGCCGTGCTGTGGTTGAAATCTGCCGTCGCCATTTTGGACATAGAGCCGCCCGGCCTGTCCCGCTGCGCCACCGATGAAGAAGTCCTCCAGACCATCACCGTTCACATCTGCCACCGATATAAACGGTCCACTTTTGGAGAACATATGAGGTAGCAGTACCTGTTCGCGGTACTCATCGAAGTCGTTCTCTTCATGCCTGAATTGCTCGGTGATCAGAGACGATGTCCTTTCTTCTAACAGCGTGGGTTTTTTTGACTGGGGTACCCGTTTCAATGCATTGGGGTCATATTTGATATCGTTGATTTTGTTGATCGACGGGTTGATAACCTTCGTGACCTTTTGATCTGTCCATAGCACGACGACACTATCGACGGCTACTCCCGAGCCCAAGCCGAAGTGCACCCGTGGATCGGAGTTGGACAGGTAGCCTCTGGATTGCTTATGTTGATAGATCTGGTTTCCGCTTCTTGTGAACAAGGTAATTTTTGCCCCAAGACCCTCCGAGTTAGTGGATGGTCCTTGAAGATCGAGAATGATCCAGTTATTTCCGCTAGAGGTATTTTCATGCAGGAAGGAGGGGTCGTCGAAGTTGTTGGTGACGAGGTCCAGGTCGCCATCATTGTCCAGATCGACGACGGCAGCACCATTGGAAAAACTGGGTTTCGTAAACCCCCATCGTTCGGACACGTCCTCAAAATCTAAACCCCCTTTGTTTCGAAACAAGTAGTTGGTGACTTTGACAGGTCGGTAGGAGTTGATGATGCCCGGGAAGCCGACGGTGAATAGTTCCTGAGGGTTGGCAAATTGCCCTCGAGTAGAGACCAGGTATTCCTTCAGGCGAAGTTGTACATCGCCGTCGAAGAAGTCCCTTTTAATGCCGTTGGTGACAAACAGGTCGCGATGCCCGTCATTGTCCAGGTCGGAAGTGAGCACGGACCAACTCCAATCGGTCTTGGATATCCCCGCCAATTGTCCGACCTCACTGAAGAAGCTGTTGCCTTGGTTCAGGAACAGCATGTTATGCATATACTGCTTATGCTGATTGTTGTCGAGAATGTCGTAGAAGGCCTGCACATTCATCGAGGGCATGGATACTTTGGAGCGAACGTAGTCCGAGGGTCGCATCTCCATGACCACCAGGTCCTCCAGCCCATCTGAATTGAGATCTGCCATGTCGCTTCCCATGGAGTACATGGGGATGTGGTTGGTCACCTGCTTGATCTGTTGCTTGAAAGTGCCGTCCCCCTGATTGATGTAGAAGTAGTCCTCTACGGAGAAGTCATTGGCGACATAAAGGTCGATGTAACCGTCATCATTGATATCGGCGGCAGTTGCACTCAGGCCATAACCATAGTTTTCACCCATTCCCCGCTCTTTGCCTTGCTCAACAAACCTTCCACCATCATTGATGTACAACTTGTCCCGGCTGTATGCTGGCGGATCATAGCGACGAGCCTCCAGGACGCTCAACCCTAAGGCAAATGAGTCGGGACGGTTGATCAGGTACACGTCGAGATCATTGTCATTGTCGATATCAAAGAAGGTGGCATGCATGGAGTATCCGGTATCTCCGAGGCCGTACGCATCCGCTTGGTCACGAAACGTCAGGTCACCTTGGTTGATAAAGAGTAGATTCTTCCTCTGTTGGGGTGAGTCTTGCCATCCTCCCCGGCACACATATATGTCCATTAGACCATCGGCATTGACATCGGTGATGCTGACTCCATTATCCCAGTTCGGGTCACCGACGACACCTGCTGATATTGTGATGTCTTCAAAGGTCAGGTTACCCTTGTTCAAATAGAGCTTGTTGGGGGTCTCGTTGCCAGTAAAATAGAGGTCCATCAAGCCGTCATTGTTGATATCACCGGTGGCGACGCCACCCCCATTGTAGACGTACATGAAGAACTCAAAGAAGTTGCCGTAGTGCTCACGCACCGTGTTGGCAAAGGTGATGCCACTGCGCTCCGGAGCAATGGATCTGAAGCGTGGCGGACTGCCC
>JBCCXG010000640.1:0-4085 GCA_039191945.1 Bacteroidota bacterium | reverse complement strand
CTCAAAAACAAGTTTTTTTCACTGATCAACATCGGTGGACTGGCGCTGGGCATGACCGTTGCCCTGCTGATCGGACTTTGGATCCATGACGAGGTTTCCTATAATAAGAACCACGACGGATACGACCGGATCGTGCAAGTCTTACGGAAGAGTACAAGTGGAGGCGGCATTTTCGTAGGTGGCGCGCTTCCCGGAATGACAAGTGTCTACTTGGCCGATAACTTCGACAACTACTTCGAGCACGTTGCTGCGACTTTCTTCCGATCCAACCCACAAACCGTACAAGTTGAGGACCGCACATTTGAGGAAATGGGCTATTACTTCCAACCTGACATCCCTCATCTGCTGACCTTAAAGATGACGTCAGGCACCTTGAACAGTCTGGAGGACCCGAGCAATATTATGATCTCGGAATCATTAGCCAGCAAGCTATTTGGAGATACCCCAGCTTTTGGAAACTTCGTCACCCTCAATGGATCGCGTCAGCTGCAGGTAGCGGGCATCTACGAAGACCTGCCTCACAATTCTTCTTTTTCCGATGCGGGTTTCTTTGCCTCCCTACAGCTGATCTACAACGAGGACAACCCCTACGTATGGGACAACTACAACATGAAGGTGTTTGGTACCCTTCGACCCAATGTAGACCTTGAAGATGCATCCCTTGCCATCAAAGAAGTACTTAATTCGAGACTAGAGGACCCTGAAAGAAGCACAACATTGCAATTGTTGCCGATGAAGGATTGGCACTTAAGATCGTACTTCAAGGATGGTGAACCGGCTACAAGCCAGCGTCTCCAGTTCCTCAGGCTCTATTCCCTGATTGGGATCTTCGTCCTTTTGATTGCTTGTATCAACTTCATGAATCTCAATACGGCCCGCTACCAAACGCGTGCTAAAGAAGTGGGAATCCGTAAGGCCATGGGCAGCTACCGATCGAAACTGGTCGGACAGTTTCTCACCGAGTCGATGCTCTACGCATTGACCGCACTGGTCGTAGCACTTGCCGCAGTGGTGCTCTTACTGCCTTGGTTCAATGACATGGCGGACAAGCAGATCGCATTTCCCTGGACCAGCATCAGATTCTGGCCCATTTGTCTCCTTTTTGCATTGGTCTGCGGACTCATTGCCGGGAGCTACCCGTCGATCATGCTCTCGTCCTTCGACCCTATTCGGGCACTCAAGGGCAATCTCAGTCAAGGGAGGGGTAGCGCGCTCTTTCGAAAAGTCCTGGTCGTGTTCCAATTCACCGTTTCAGTGGTTCTGATCGTCGGTACCATCACGGTGTATCGTCAGATTGCTCATGCTAAAAACAGGCCTACTGGATACGAGCAAGAGCGCCTCGTTACCGTGGTGGGTAGATCGGATGAATTTTATGCCAAACAAGAACTGATCAGGGCGGAACTCTTGAAAACCGGCGTCGTGGAAGAGGTGGGATACGCCAACTATCCACTGACGAATACCTTGGGCAACAATAACGGCTTTGGGCTGCGAGGCGAGGCCATACCTTTCAGCGCGACCTTCAACACCATCTTCGTGTCCCCTTATTACGGTGCCGCGACCCGTTGGGAGCTCGTCATGGGTCGGGATTTCAACCCGGACCTCGATGAAAAAGCTTCCATCATCGTCAGCGAATCGGCGGTAGCGGCGATGGGTCTCGATGATCCGATTGGAAAGGAAATCACCTCACGCAATGAACGAAATGGCCATAAGATCTTCAGGATCATCGGTGTAGTTCGCGATATGATCAAAGGTTCGCCTTTTGAACCGCCCGTTCCGTTGATGTTGTTTAACGCCAACTTTCCACCCTCCTACTCCTTTGTGCGAATTCGCGATCAGGTAGACCTCTCTGAGGCCCTGGGCACTATAGAAGCCACCTACAAATCGGTCGCCCCGTCCAATCCCTTCAATTTTCAGTTTGTCGATGACGCCTACCTGACCAAGTTTCGGTCCGAAGAGCAGCTAGGAGGATTGGCGGCGTTTTTCAGCGTACTTGCAGTCTTGATCAGCTGCCTGGGACTCCTTGGTCTGTCCGCCTACGTGGTCAACCAGCGGGTGAAAGAAATCGGTATTCGAAAGGTGCTTGGCGCAACCACGCCGCAGCTCTGGCGCATGCTGAGTAGCGACTTTGGTCTATTGGTGGTCATTGCCTGCACAATCGCCATACCTCTCTCCTGGTACGTCATGACCGGCTGGCTGGAGGATTATGAGTACAAGGTCTCGGTCAGTGGCTGGACCTTAGCCTTTGGGGCCTTGTCCTGCGTGATCATCACCATAGCCACCGTCAGCTACCATTCCTTGAAAGCCTCTCTGGCTAATCCGGTGCAGAGCTTAAGGTCGGAGTAGGCCAGCGGGGGTTTTCTCAAATGCTCGTCCTTAAGGGACGTAACATTTGGGTGCCAAATGCAGGAAAAGGTGATGACAGACAAAAAATATTGGTTATTCCCGGACCTCTTCCGGGATCTCCTCACTCCAAAGGAGAATCTACTCCAGAATAGGGGACCCCGGAATAAATCCGGGGATTAGAGCATTAATATTTTTTGTCTGCCAATAGTACCGAACAATCAAGCCAGGATGCCCAGTCGCAAGCATCATCGACAGGGGATGTCCTTGTCGCATCGTGCAGAACTCAGCCTGGTAAAGAGGTCTAAAAAGGAGCGCACAGAATAAAGAAGGAACGTGAAAACGCTTAAAAAACGATATGAGAGGTATGTAATGTTATCACACCTAAGAACTTCCTGGGAAGCCTGGTACTACTTCTTAAAACACTAGTAGCTACTTGTCATTGGAGAAGTAGCTACTTCTTAGGAGACAAGTAGCTACTTCTCGGGACATAAGTAGCTACTTCTTTATCCACTTTAAGGGGTCTTAGACAGCAGTGAAATCACTAGTAAATGTGAAGCAGAAATAGCGGCTTGAGCGCCGCACCTGATATAGGGAGGGGGGGGATTAGAAATATTGTTACCGACGAGCATCACTATGGATAAAGAGAGTGGCAATTTTCTTGCCAAATTTAGCCGACAAGTCGGGTCATTTTTGAATGGGCTACTACTTCCCGACCAAAACAAAAGCACCCCAATAGTACGGGTGGCTGTACTGCTCACGGGTCTTGGTTTGGGCGACTCGAAACGCTTCCGGCTTGCTCCCTGACTGCACGTAGTGGTCATAGAAGGCGATCATGAAATCCTTCGTGGCTTCATCGTCTACTTTCCAGAGACTGGTGATGATACTTGCGGCTCCGGCCGTTCGAAATGCCCGCTGCAAGCCGTAAACTCCTTCCCCAGCGTCAAAGGACCCAAGTCCGGTCTCGCAGGCGGAGAGGATGACCATGTCGGTGGCTTCCAGATTGAGCTGCTGGGCCTCGTAGGCGGTCAAGATGCCATCATGCGTCTTCCCGAAGTTGGGGGCCTGGTAGTAGTTGACAACGCCGGATAGCAAGAGCCCGGCGTTGACCAGGGCATTGAAGCTTCGGAAAGCACTACTTGTGTTGCCGTCGATCGGCGACCAGTAGCCGTGCGTCGCGATGTGCAGGATATTGGGCGCTTCCAGATCGTAAATGATATCTTCCGTAGCCGCGGCCTTCAGATAGGTGCTGACAGCTAAACCTCGAGATTGCAACGCACCCTCGATGGCCTTGACCTCGGCCTCGGTCCCCGGGAGATCGGTGATGTCGGCATTGCGGAAGTTGCGAACAAAGGATCTGCTGCCCTCACTGGAGACGGCTTGGGGTCGATATTCACCGATTTCGTAGCTGGGTCTTCCTACCAACACAGATCGCTTGAGATCGACTTCGCTTCTTTGCTCCATAACATCCTGCGTGCTTGTGAAGTACTGTATCTCCAGTTCGTCCAACAAATAGTCTCCCGTAGCCGGGTTTTTCAGGGTCGGCAGGTTGATCAAGTGAAAGATGCCATCCGGTGCCAAGTACAGCTTTTTCACCCCCTCGAGGTGAGGCTGTAGCGGTCGCCAATAGCGCTGGTAGGACTGATCGTCATCCAATTTATATTTGATGGCGTTTTTGTAATAGTCGTGGAACTTCCCGTCGAGGCTCGGAGCATCCTCCGTAAAGTAGATCGGCTCTACCCGGT
>JBCCXG010000639.1:0-4092 GCA_039191945.1 Bacteroidota bacterium | reverse complement strand
GAAATCAAGGGTGGTTTACAAAAAATAGAGTGCTCAACAGACACTAAAATGAATATGCGAACCGAGCATTCTGATATGATGATGCGAAAAAATCAACTACATTGCTTATAGAAACTGGAGCGCATATTCATTCTAGTTGGACGTTCAATGCCATAGCACTTAATTCAAAAATGATCCCACGATCGGCGATCTTGCGCGGTACTGGTTTGCACTACTGTAGGGCAATTGCCGCCGATGGCCCCAATTTCCTACCTACTCATACCTTAACGACTCGACCGGATTGATCCTCGAAGCGCGCAGCGCGTGATACCCCATCGTCAGTAGAGCCACACTCAACGTGACTGCGCCTGCCAGCAGGAACGGCCAAAAGACAATGTCTACCCGATAGGCGAACTGATTCAGCCAGCCTTGCAGTAGCTGGTAGGAGAGGGGGATAGCGATTACAAAGGCAATGGCGATAAGCAGCAGGAACTCCTTGGACAGCAGCACCAGGATTTGTTGTGAGGAGATACCTAATACCTTCCGAATGCCAATTTCCTTGGTGCGCGATTCCAGGTTGTGCGTTGCCAGCCCGAATAGACCGAGACAAGCCACGAAGATGGCCATGAAAGAGAAGAGCAGAATCACGCTGGTCAGCTTGCGCTCCGCGGTGTAGGAATCGTTCAGCCGATCGTCGAGGAAGAAATAGTCCCGTACCTTGCGCGGATCTTCGAGCTTGGGTGGCTTGTGAGTTGGCGTGAACTGTGCCTCTGATGCGGATTCATGCCATGGCATAACTATTTTTGAGCCATGCCAACAGTTTTGATACTAGAGGGCTTCAGATTTCACTTTTATTCCGACGAGGGTAATGAGCCTTGTCACATTCACATAAAGAAAGGAGATGGAAGGGGAAAGATCTGGCTTTTGCCGACCTTTGAAGAAGACTATTACTATGAATTTACCGAGCAGGAAAAGAAGAAGATCCGAAAGATAGTTGAAGAGCATTACGAATTTTTTATCGAGAAGTGGAATGAGTACTTCAAATGACATTGTAAACAAGCGAGCAACAGATTCTCTGGACATCCTCATTTTTGAGGAAGGTCTTCGAATCAAATCTGTCTGGTTTGATGAGGACTTGGACCTGATTATCGTCCTACTCAACAATAAGAAAATCATACAGCGGCCAATCTCAGATTTCGAACGACTGAAGGCTGCGACATCGGACCAACTGAGAAATTACGAGAATGATGGCATTGGCATTCACTGGCCAGATGTGGACGAAGACCTTAGCTTGCGGGGCTTCCTGAAATATGAGTTGGCTCATTTTGGTCGGAAAGTAGCCTGACTGTTTGCCAAGTTGCATCTACTTTCACTCCTTTCGCTAATTGCCAAGGCTTACTAACTGGCGTAACCGGATATTTCTGATCTTGGAGGCAGCGCTACCTTCGCTGGTTCGCGTGTGTCGCGCGGCCCTAGTTATGTATGTACGATTTTCAGGGTTGTTTTGTCCTTATGTGTCCAGCAGCCGTGCTGAATGGTGTACAGTGAGTATGTCTATTCGTTCGTCTGAAACCAGGCAATAAATGATCCGGTAACTGCCAATAATAAGCTCCCTTATCCTTGGGTTATCGAGTTCAGGTACTTCCCTCCCAGAATTAGGATATTCCCGGAGTTGCTTAGTTCTTTCGCGAATACGTTGGACTTGAATTCTCGCATACTTTTTTGAATTTTGCCCGATAAACTCGCCGATAGCAATTAAGTCATTTTTAGCCTGCTGTGTCCAGTTTATCTTAACCATTCAGGCAGCTCCCTGTCAAGTTGTTCGTCGGGGATTACGTCGTTGGCCTTCGACTGTTCCATACCCGTTTCAATCTTCTCGAGCAAGATCAACTCGTCAATTGCCTGCTCAACTGAAAATTCCTGAGGAAGCTTGTTGATGGCTCCAATTACTTGCTCTTTTCTAAGCATACTTCAAAGATACGAATATCTCAGTGTGTTTTTGCTCAGAATCAGCTACAAGGGGCTCCGAGATAAAAGCGTTCCCAATCCCAGACCCTGTCAGCGAAACTCTCACGCAGGGCTTACGAACTGGCGTAACCACATACTTCTGATCCTGGGGCGCCCCTAATCACAATGGCTATCTAAAGAAGATAGGCAAGTAGCCCCTACTCATACCTTAACGACTCCACCGGATTGATCCTCGAGGCGCGTAGCGCGTGATACCCCATCGTCAGCAAGGCCACACTCAAGGTGACCGCGCCTGCTAGCAGGAACGGCCAAAAGACGATGTCCACCCGGTAGGCAAACTGATTCAGCCAGCCTTGCAGCAGCTGGTAGGAGAGGGGAATGGCAATCACAAAGGCAATGGCAATGAGTAGCAGGAACTCCCTGGACAGCAGCACCAGGATTTGCTGGGAGGAGATCCCCAGTACCTTCCGAATGCCAATTTCCTTGGTGCGCGATTCCAGGTTGTGTGTGGCGAGCCCGAATAGACCGAGACAAGCCACGAAGATCGCCATGAAGGAAAAGAGCAGAATCACACTCGTCAGCTTGCGCTCCGCGGTGTAGGAATCATTCAACCGATCATCCAGGAAAAAGTAGTCAAAGGGACGATTGGGGATGAACTGCTTCCATGAAGCCCTCAAGTGACTGATGGCTGAAGGTAGGTTATTCGCATCCACCCGCACGGCAACGTATTTGATGAAGAGGTTGAAGGCCCTTGGGTTTAGATTTAAGTGTAGGACAAAAGGTCGGATCGGGTGGTGCTTGGAGACGAAGTTGTAGTCCTGTATCACCCCAACGATCCTACCAATCCCACCGAAGAAGTAGTATTCCTTCCCGACTGCTGCTTCCGCCGATTCCCAGCCCATCGAACGCACCAGGGCCTCATTCACGACCAGCGCGATGCTGTCGTCACTTTTGATGTCCTCATTGTAAGTGCGACCCGCGGCCATCGGGATCTCAAAGGTCTTCACGAAGTCATGCCGGATATTGAAACGCGGAAAGGGTTTCGAGCGCTCCATCTCAGCAAATTGATAGTTCGCCACCTGGTGCTTGGCACCGACAACCTCTTCCACCGCGGTCATCGAGATCACCGAGGCGTCTTTCAGCGATTCATCCTTGAAGGACTTGTAGTGCTGACCCATCGGTGAGCGGATCACGGGGATCATCAGTACATGCTCCTCGTTGAATCCGAGGTCTTCGTTCTGTAAGTACTCGAGTTGGCGGTAAGCCATGACGGTGCCGATGATTAGGATCATCGAGACGGCAAACTGACCCGTGACCAGCACCTTGCGAAAGTTGAACCCGCGACCTCCGCCGACTTTGCCTTTCAGCACTTGTACCGTGCGGAAGGAGGACAATATAAAGGCCGGATAAAAGCCCGCGAGCACGCCTAGCCCCAGGATCAGTGACACGAAAAGCAGCACGTAAGTAACCCCGAAAAGGATGTCGACACTAATCGACTTTTCGGTCAGCAGGTTGAACTGCGGGAGCGTTAGCACAACCAGCGCAATGGCCAATAGCACCGACAATCCTACGTAGACGATGGACTCAAAAATGAATTGGGTGATCAATTGTGACCGCTCGCTTCCCAGCGATTTCCTGACCCCCACTTCCTTGGCGCGGTTGGTAGCCCTTGCGGTGCTGAGATTGATGAAGTTGATCGCGGCGATCAGCAAAACGAAAAAGGCGATCCCACTGAAGATGTAGATGTTCTCATAGCTCGAATTGGCCTGGATCTCATAGTCTAGTTTTGAAGTAAGGTGGATATCTACCAGAGGCTGGAGATGGAGGGTGATGTCTTCCCTCACGAAGTCCGGAAAGTACTTCTGCACAAACTCATCGAAAAAGCCCGCGAGCACTTCGGGTCCAGTATTCTCCTCCAGTTTGATGTACGTCCAGCAAGGATTCCAATACCAGCCATTGGGATAGCGCCCGTCGTAGAAGGCTCGAAGGCTGGAAAATGAAATCAGAAAATCGAACTGGAAGTGCGCATTGAGCGGCGCATCGTCGATGACACCGGTCACTTCATAGTTGTAGTCCCCCTGAAACTCCAGGATCTGGCCCATCGGATCTTCGTCTCCGAAGTACTTTTTCACCATGCTCTTCGTG
>JBCCXG010000638.1:0-4100 GCA_039191945.1 Bacteroidota bacterium | reverse complement strand
TACAGATCCAAAAATGATTAGGAAGGAGACGGCCAGAACACCGTATTGACGAATTTTCATTTCGAGTAGTATAAGACCCCAGATCAAAAAATACCAGGTGCAGAAGTCCACCTAAGGACTGTACCTAGCCGAATTATGTTACGAATCTCAGGAGGAAAAGTCTAAGTATTCATAATAATATTCTGGGATGGGGCCATCTCGGGGCTGAACCGCCAAAAAACTGGGATGGACGGACAATTAGGCATTTGGAACGATAATAGTCACTTTGGCACCCTGTGGCGGATTATCCACAACCGAAATCTCACCCCCTAACGCCCTGACGCATTTGTGCGCCTGGTAGAGCCCCAGACCCGCGGCAATTTCACCCCCGGTGGGCTTCGCACTAAGCTTCGCGAACTTCTTGAAGATCAAATGCTTTTCTTCTTCCTTGAAGCCGGGACCTTCATCCGTGACAACCAGTCGCACACCCTCAGGGACAGCATCCAGAGCAACGTGTACTGCAGTTCCCGGAGGCGAAAACTTACCTGGATTGGACAATACATTGAGTACGATCAAACTCCAATATTCACTATCGACTAGCGCTTTTATTTCAGGATCTGAGACTTTTAGTGAGTACTCTATCTCTTTCTCCATGTACTCTTGCACGAAGTACGCCACCTTGTCCCGGACAAATTGTACAACATCCTGAAGTTCAATGCGTAAGTCGCGCTCCTCAGATTCGAATTCTTCGACCTCCATGATGCGGGCGATGAGCTTATTGAGGTGCCAACCGGCCGCCTCAATGTTCTCGGCAAAGAATCTCAGCTCCTCGTTGTCCTCCAGATCTTTTTTCAACAAATCTGCGAAGCCGATGATACGACTAATGGGTGAACGTAAATCATGCGATACGACGCGAAAAAAACCGCCCTTTTCGATCTTAAGGTCGGAAATTTGCTTTTCCTTCTCGGCGATTACTGCCTCAAGTTCCTCAATACTCCTTTTCAATTCAGGACTGATTAGTTGCTGATTTCTGGTGGAACATGCGCTGGAAGTTATGTTTTGCATTTGAATTTTCCTAAACAACTGCTTCGCAATTCGTAGGATTCATTTGCTCTACAGGCACAAGATAATTTCCGCTCAACTGGTTTTCCTTCCCCATTTCTTCTCTTATTTGCCCAGCTTTAAGCTTGTGTTTTACAAGAGAGTAACCATGAAGAATCTACAATTCCTACTTTGTACGATGCTGGTCTTATCCATCGTTCCGATGACCCAAGGCCAGCGCAAGAAAAAAACAATTGCCCCAAGCTCCATAGATACAGCGCTCTACCAAGGCCTGGAGTGGCGTCAAGTGGGCCCTTTCCGTGGTGGCAGATCCGCGGCGGTTACGGGTATTCCCGGCAAACCTAACTTGTTCTACTTCGGAGCTGCTGGTGGCGGTGTCTGGAGAACGAAAGACGCTGGAAATACCTGGGAGAACATTTCCGACGGCTTTTTTGGTGGATCGATCGGCGCAGTAGCCGTGAGCGAATGGGACAACAACGTCATCTACGTAGGAGGTGGCGAGAAGACGGTGCGAGGCAACGTATCTTCTGGTCACGGTATGTGGAAGTCCGTCGATGCCGGGAAGACGTGGCAAAGGGCCGGTTTGGACAAGACCCGGCATATTCCTCGACTGCGCATCCATCCCAAGAACCCTGATATCGTCTATGCAGCTGTGCTTGGCGACTTATTTAAGTCTACAAGCGATCGTGGGGTCTATAAAAGCATAGACGGCGGCAAATCCTGGCGGCGCGTCTTGTTTGCGAACGAGGACGCAGGCGCAGTAGACCTAATTATGGACCCTAATAACCCGAGGATACTCTATGCCTCCACCTGGAGGATTCGTAGGACCCCCTATAGCCTGGAGAGTGGCGGACCGGGCTCGGCACTATGGAAATCAACCGATGCCGGTGAAACCTGGACCGACATCAGTGGCAATGAAGGGCTGCCCGGAGGGCTTTGGGGCATCTCGGGTGTGACCGTCTCTCCGGTGAATTCCAATCGCTTGTGGGCTATCATCGAAAATAAAGATGGTGGTGTCTACCGATCGGATGATGGCGGGAAATCTTGGACGCTGATCAACAAAGAACGCAAACTGAGACAGCGAGCTTGGTACTACACGCGGATTTATGCGGACTCGCAAGATGAAGATCGCGTCTATGTGCTCAATGTACGGTACCATCGATCCAAAGATGGAGGCAAGACTTATGAAACATATAATGCGCCGCATGGTGATCACCATGACCTGTGGATAGATCCAAGCGATAACCAGCGCATGGTCATTGGAGATGACGGCGGAGCTCAGGTATCCTTCGACGGTGGTGAGAATTGGTCCACCTACCACAACCAACCTACGGCTCAGTTTTACCGGGTCACAACCGACAACTCCTTTCCTTATAAGATTTACGGTGCTCAGCAAGACAACTCTACGGTCCGCATTGCACATCGCACAGATGGCGCCTTCATCACTGAGAGGGATTGGGAGCCAACCGCCGGCGGAGAAAGCGCACACCTGGCTGTGTCGCCAAACGACAATGAAGTAGTCTATGGCGGCAGCTACGATGGTTTCCTGACCCGCGTCAATCACGAGACGAAAGAAGTCCGCGCTGTGAACGTCTGGCCGGACAATCCGATGGGCCACGGAGCTGAAGACTTTAAGTATCGCTTCCAGTGGAACTTCCCCATTTTCTTTTCCCCGCACGACCCTAACCGCTTGTACACCGCATCCAATCACTTGCATGTATCCACTGATCAAGGACAATCCTGGAAGCTGATCAGCCCAGACCTTACCAGGAACGATCAGAGCAAACTCGGCTCATCCGGCGGTCCGATCACCAAGGACAATACAAGTGTGGAGTACTACTGCACCATCTTCGCAGCGGTGGAGTCCCAACATGAGGAGGGCGTAATATGGGCTGGATCTGACGATGGCCTATTACACGTGACTAAGGACGGTGGGGACAACTGGTCAAATGTGACCCCCTCGATGATGCCCGAATGGTCAATGATCAATAGTGTCGAGATTGATCCATTCAACAAAGGCGGCTTGTACGTTGCGGCGACACGCTACAAATTGGGGGACTACACGCCTTACCTCTACAAGACCAAGGATTACGGAGTGACCTGGCAGGAAATCACCACAGGGATACCCAGTGAGCACTTCACTAGGGCACTTCGGGCTGACCCGAACAAGGAAGGCCTGCTGTATGCCGGTACGGAAGCAGGTATGTACGCATCCTTCAACGATGGGAGCAGCTGGCAACCACTCCAAATGAACTTGCCTCTAGTGCCAATCACAGATTTGGCGGTGAAGAACGACAACCTCATTGCCGCTACCCAGGGACGTAGCTTTTGGATCATTGACGACCTGACCGTGCTGCAACAGATGAATAACGACTTGGCGGCGAAGACGACGCACCTTTTCAAGCCCATGAAAACCTACCGCATGGGTGGTGGCAATGGCAAAGCCTCGAAGGTGGCGGGCACCAACCATCCGGGCGGTGTGCTGGTGCACTTCTTCGTAAAGGATACAGCAGCTGTTGATACGATCAAAGTCTCATTCCTCACTGAGGATGATGAACTGATCCGGACCTTTTCTTCCACTCCCAATAAAGAGAAGAAGGAAGGTAAGCTTAGCTTCGAAACCGGTCTCAACACCCTCAACTGGGACATGCGCTACCCGGGTGCGACCACTTTCGACGGCATGATCTTGTGGTGGGCCACCACCGACGGCCCCAAGGCCGTTCCAGGTACTTACAAGGTGGTGCTAAGTACCAATGGGGAAGAGCAGGAACAAACTTTTGAAATCGTCAAAGATCCCCGGACCACAGCCTCGCAAGGAGACCTCGAAGTACAGCTGGATTTTCTACTCTCGGTACGGGATAAGCTATCAGAGACGAACGACGCGATCATCACGATCCGAAAAGTACGAGAGCAAATCAATGGCGTCATGAGCAAAACGGACGATGCTCAGATCAAGGAATTGGGCAATGCGATTCTTGACGATACTAAAGTCATCGAGGAAGCGCTCTACCAAACCAAGAACGAAAGCCGTCAGGATCCTTTGAACTTCCCGATCAGGC
>JBCCXG010000637.1:0-4105 GCA_039191945.1 Bacteroidota bacterium | reverse complement strand
GAAGTGACCGTGTCTACGACCAGCAGCGCACCGGCTTCGTGGGTCATGCGACTGATCTCGTCAAGGGGTTGCAATACCCCGGTGGACGTCTCTGCATGAACGATGGCGACCAACTTTGGCTGGGACCTTTGCAATGCGGCACGGACGTCATCCGGGTCGATGGGCGTGCCCCACGGGGCTTCGACGGTGGTGACCTTCGCACCACACCTTCGGGCAATTTCGGCCATGCGCCCTCCAAAAACTCCGTGAATACAAATGATCGCCTCATCACCTGGCTCGAGCAAATTGACCAGGCAGGTCTCCATGCCGGCACTCCCCGGTGCGGAGACGGCAAAAGTCAGCTCATTTTGGGTCTGGAAACCATACTGCAAGAGCGACTTGATCTCCGCCATGATCTCCAGAAAATCAGGATCGAGGTGGCCCAACAAGGGCTTTGATAGTGCCTCCAATACGCTGGGATGTACGTTGCAGGGGCCAGGTCCCATTAATACTTTACTCATCGGTGGAAGTGTTTTTCAATTAATGGTTGAACTCATATACGAAAGCTTCGCCAACGTGGCAGCCAAAACTTTCACGCCTTTTCGGATCTCCTCGGGGGAAGTATATTCCTCCGGTCGGTGGCTATAGCCGTTTTTCGAAGGTACAAAGATCATCGTCGTTGGACATATTTGAGACATGAACAATGTGTCATGGTACGCTCGACTAATCATTCGCTGCGCCTTGAAAGCCTCCTGTTTGGATACCTCCATGACCAAATCTACCAGTGCTGGTAAACAAGTAGCTGGTGGATCTTCATTCAGAATGGTCGATTCGATTTCGATCTGATAGTGATTCCTAAGACGGCTCGCTTCGGACAGCACGCGTTGGACCATGTGATCTCGTGAAGCCAGCTCCGTATCTCGAATGTCTATTTCCAACGTGACCCGACTGGGAATGCTATTCACCGCGCCCGGATGCACCTGAAAAAGGCCAGTGGTGGCTACTGCATCCTCACTGACGCTCTCCAAGGCCACCTGCTGTACGAATAACGCCATCTCCGCCGCAGGTATCAGGGCATCCTTGCGGACAGGCATGGTGCAGGCTCCGGCGTGTCCCCCACTGCCGTGAATGATGAGCCTGACGGTCGCTGGAGCGGCGATGGCGGTAACAGCTCCAATGTCGCAGCCGGCGGCCTCAAGCTCCGGGCCCTGCTCGATGTGCAGCTCTACGAAACTATGATAGTCTCCAGCGTGCAATGGCACCTCGCTCAAAGCACCCTGAAAACCGGCCGCTTGTCGCAAAGGATCCAGGAGTCCGCCCTCGGGATCTTTGAGCGCCTGGAGCTGGGCGACACTCAATGTATTAGCCAAGGCCCTACTGCCCAGGCAACCAATGCCAAACCGTGTAGGCTCCTCGGCGGTGAATAAGATGATCTCGATCGTTCGCTGGGGTTGAAATCCGGTTGCCTTTAAGGCTCGAAGTGCTTCGATCGCTCCCAATACCCCCACAACACCGTCGTATTTTCCGGAATGCGGGATGGCATCGATGTGGGAACCGGTCGCCACCTTCGGCAACTCAGGTTGGCTTCCTTTCCAGGTGATGAACGTATTGCCAAGGGCATCCACTGATATTTCTAATCCCGCCTGTTGTGCGTAGTCTGCCACCAATTCTCGTCCTACCGTATCTTCTTTGGTGTACAAGATACGGGTGACGCCCGGTGCGGCGGTGGCAGAGCAAGCTGCGAGTCTGTCAATCTCCTGAGACAACCGATCCTGGTCGATCGTCAGTTGGGTCAGTATCTCCTCCATATTTCTTTGCTTAGCTGCCTCGGTAGGTCGAGTAACCAAAGGGATTCAACAACAAGGGCACGTGGTAATGCTGACCTTCCTCGAGCAGAAAACTTACCGTGACCTTAGGGTAAAACGACTGTACTTCACGGCGGTCGAAGTACTCAGCGACGGCAAAGACCAATTCGTAGTTGCCTTTTGGCAATTGCAGATGGCTCGTTAGGTCAGCCACCCTACCGTCGGCATTGGTCGTGCCTTCGGCGATTGGTTCCGATCCGGCGGTCGGGTCAAGTAGTTGGACCTTCACGCCAACTGCAGGCTTGCCGATGGACGTATCCAGGATGTGGGTCGTAAGTTGGCTCATGCAATGAGTTTCTTTAAGCGCAGTAAGGTAATTTTTAGTTGCTCTTCGGCGGCTATTTTGATCTCTATTTCTCGCGAATTGGGCAAGCGACTTTCCAAGATGGCCAGCATCTCTGCCGCGGTTCTTCCGGTGGCGAAAACGATAAATATGAATCCAAAGCGCTCTTCATACGCCACATTTTGTTGCTGTAGGGCCTTCAGTGTGTCTAGGCTTACCTCTGCCATATCTCCTTGTTCCGAGGCAGCAAGGCTTGACGTATTGGCATATTTGGCCTTGAGCGTATTGAGATCACCAATCTTGGGGTGATGGTCGAAGGCCTCAAGGAAGTCCTTGTCCGTGCACTGAGCCCAAACTTCTTGTGCGCTATCCAGCAAGTGCTCATTACTTTCGTAGGGACGGCGATCGACCATCAGACCCACCCATCGGCTGGATCCGCAGCATTGGGTCAAAAGGGTAACTGCCTCCGCCTCTGCTAGTTGGTTGAGCTCGGGCAAAGTCATCAATACTCCGTTTTGTCTTGTTTTTCGTCCCATTGCCTGAAGACTTCTTGCCCTTCGCTGCGCAATAAGGATTCAAAAGGAATCTGCCGTTCACCCATCGGCAACTCGATTTCCCGATAGATAAAGGAGTCGTCAAAATCGATCGCCGCGGCATCCGCCTGGTTACACGCAAAATAGACTTTTTGTAGCCGTGCCCAGTAAATGGCACCGAAACACATCGGGCAAGGTTCGCAGGAGGTGTAGATCACACAATCATCCAACTGAAATACGCCTAAGTTCTGGCAAGCATCTCGTATGGCCATCACTTCGGCATGCGCCGTGGGATCGTTGGTGGAAGTGACTCGGTTGTGTCCTCGTCCCACTATCTCGTCTCCTCGCACTATGATGGCCCCGAAGGGTCCCCCATGGTTTGAGTCCATGCCGCGTTTGGATTCCAGGATGGCTTCCCGCATGTACTGATGGTGCTTTGATGCTTTCATACTTAGAGGCCTGAAGGGATTTGGTCGCGGGTTTCCTCCCACTGCGCCACCAATTGATCGATCACTTTGCTGCCGACCAGATAGGCGGCCTCAAATGCCGGTCGGCCCTCATCAGGATAGGGCGCGGTAGCGCTCCACGTCGCGGGCTGCCCTTCGGGAGGTGTGGTGTAGTTGCTCACGGTACGTAAGACCAGGATACGGTCGGGATCTATTTGATCAGTTCGGGAAAGGCGATACAGCGCGGTGAGTGTGCCACTGTCTTCCATGTTGGAGGTCATGAAGTTTCGTGTGCTGTCGCTGTAGAGCTGCACCCAGTCGTTGGCCCACTCATTGAGCTTCTCTCCGTGCCAATAAGTACTGGCGGACAGGGTTTCGCCGATGGTGATGGACGGCGGTTGCTGGGCGTTCGGATATCCTTCGAAGGCCTCCCTGAAAGCTTTGGAAGCGGGGAAATCAGGGAGTTCTACGGATTTGCTTTGTTCATAGGCCCACAGGGTCAGGCCCTCGTTGAGAGGAAAAGAGATGGTGTTAAGCGTCCAACCCGTGTAAATGTCCTCCGGTTTCTCGGCCGGCCTACTAGCTCCCAGTGGCAAGTAGCCGTAGGGCCAGTCCTCCTCGATTTCGCGGGCGTCGATTTCGTAGGCCAGGTCGCCGTCGATGATGTTTCGAGCCCAAACTGCCGAACCGAGTGAAACATCCAAAGGGTCACCGCCTGCGATTCCAGCGATCAACCAGTAGGACTTGCTGAGGTCAAATCGTTGATCAGCGCCTAAAGCCATAATCGAGGCGGTCGCATTTGGGATTCCGCCACCCACGCAGACGATCAGTACATCTTCCATTGTCTGGAAAATGGGGAACTCACCTAGTGGAAAATCATGACGGGTCTTGATGTCGGACCGCTCGACCCAGAGCTGTAACTCACCGGGGTCATCGCCCGTCGGCTCCCCCTTTTCATACATAGTCACTACCACTGCTTTGACCGGTGTCGCAGTTTCG
>JBCCXG010000636.1:0-4106 GCA_039191945.1 Bacteroidota bacterium | reverse complement strand
GAGTTCTTTGATAACACTTACGATACGGTTTACATCGCTAGCGATGGTTTTTTGACCTTCTTTCAGCAGCCTGTGGGCGTTCCAGTACAGGGCATCCCTAGCCCTTCAGCCCCGAATGGAGGTTTGATTGCCGGCTTTTGGGGTGATCTCGATCCCACTATGGGTGGAAGTATTTTCTACGAAACCATTGGCAGTTCGCCGGCAAGGACCTTCGTAGTTGAGTACCTCAATATTGAGCATGCCTCCGGTGGTGACTCGGTGCGTATGCAGATCAAACTCTTCGAATCTTCTAATGACATCGAGATTCATTGCCAATACTGTATTAGCCCTATGTTTCAGCCGCATACCCAGGGGATTGAAAATGAACTGGGTACCCTGGGGCTAAGCCCTGGTGGGCGGTCGGCTTTGGAGTTCAGCATCGTTAATGACGCCGTTGGATTTTCACCCGTGTCCAGTGGCGGTAATGGGGAAGGGGAGTTTTCTTTTGCGTTTCTCGAAACGTTCGATGATAATATGCCGCCGGTATTCGCGACCGGTGTCGTTGAATTGTTTACCGGCGAGTGGGAACTGCAAAATGTCATGGGTGATACGACATTCGCTTTTGACAAGGTCTCCGCACGTTTGGATCATACAGCTGCCAATGCGGAACTGATCACGCCACCGTTGGATGGTGATAGTGCCGTTTCCTTTCAATATGCGATTGCTGGCGCTGGAACCTTCAGTTTTGAAGTTCTTTCCTCGATCAACGGCGGGCCTTTTTCGAATGTTGAGTTCGCGGATACGGTTTTCACCAGCGCCTATATGCAGGCGAATTTTGATCTGGCCTATCCGGGAAGCCAAGTAAGGCTGAAGATAGTAAGCGATGGTGGGACAAAGACCACAGATCTGATGGTCGACGATTTCGAAGCAAGATACTTGACGCCCTTTATCGGTATCACAAATCCACCACCCGGTGCGGGTATCACCCAGGGAGAGAGTGGCAAAATCGAGTGGGCGGAACTCAATGTTGACTCAACATCCATCATTGTCGTTGAGTATAGCCCTGATGGAGGCAATACCTTTCAAACCCTTGCGCAAGATTCCTCCTACAGATTGCAAGGTGAGTACTTCTGGACTGTGGACTCGACGCTATATCCGGTGACGCAGGATGGCAAGTTGTTGGTACGAACCCTGGACTTTTCTGTAGTATCTGGGGCTATTCCTATTACGATTGGACCCCCGGACTTTGGCACTGGAGAATATGAGGTGGATAGCGCGCCTTTCGGTTTCGAGACTTTGGCATCTGCTACCGTATTGAATCTTAATGATGATGAGGTGGCTGGACCCATTACGCTACCGTTTTCATTTGATTTTTATGGAGATGAATACTCGGAAATCTACGTCTCGAGTAATGGTTTCATCAGCTTCTTGTCGGGTCAGGGTGATGGTTGTTGTGATGGGGGGAGATTGCCAGAAAGTGCGCAACCCAATGGTATTGTCGCCGGGTATTGGGGGGATCTCGATCCCAGTGCGGTTGGTAGTGGTCCCATTGAATACCAGGTCCTAGGTACTTCACCGAATCGCAGGTTTGTCATTCACTACAACACCATCGAGCAAATCTCTGAGGCCCCAGTGCCTCCCATTGCCGACTTCCAGATCAAACTTTTCGAGGGGTCCAATGCGATTGAGGTGCACTGCCAGACTTGTGAGGATGCCGGGGAGGACCGTACCCAAGGCTTAGAGGATCCTTCCGGGGCTAGTGCCTCCTATGGTATCGGTAGAAACTCGAGTATTTTCCCGCTGGCGGATGACGCGATCAGGTTTGTACCCGCACCGACGCGTTTTGACACCGTCAATATCAACGGCGTTGACCACATATTCATAAAGGATAACGGACCGGGAATAGGCACCGTCACCCTGACCAGTGACAAGGTGTACGTGCTCCAGGGCCCAGTGTATGTGAATGCAGGTCAAACTCTCACCATTCAACCGGGGACGGTCGTCAAAGGCTCCCAGTCGTCAGGTGGTGGTCCAGGAATGTTGATCGTCACACGAGGTGCGACCATAAATGCCAATGGCACTGCTGCTAACCCTATTGTTTTCACTTCGGAGCTCGATGATCTATTGTCTCCTGCTTCTACTGCCAATCTCGAGGGAGGGAACTTGCAGGTTTTAGACCGAGGCCTTTGGGGTGGCTTATATGTGTTGGGCAATGCGCCAATATCTGACATCTCAGATTACGATACGGTCGCTGTCGAGGGATTGCCATTCGATGACGCAAGACATTACTACGGAGGAACCAATCCAACGGATAATTCTGGCATGATTCAGTATGTCTCGGTCCGCCATGGAGGTACGGAGCTTGATGCCGGTGATACCTCCAATCCCTTTTTCCTTGGCGGCGTAGGGAGTGGGACTCAGGTCAATAATGTAGAAATCTATGCCAGCGATGATGACGGACTGGAAGTGGCTGGCGGATCGGTGGATATCACCAATGTTTTAGCGAATTCGGCCGCGGATGACTTGATCGACGTATGGCAGGGCTATACCGGCACGATCGACAATTTCAAACTGAATGTATTGGAGGGAGAGCACTCATTAGAAATTGATGGCCCAGAGGCGCCGAGCAACCTCACGGCTTCATTTAGCTTGCTCAATGGCACCATTCGAGGATCGGAGAACACCGAAATGGCCGATTTTCGACGCAATGCGCGGGCGACAGTTAACGGATTGTATTTTTCTGGCTTTGATGCAACGGGAGACATCGAGCTGGATGATGACGCTACGTCGCAGAACTACGCAAATGCTGATCTAGTCTTTCAAAACTTCGATTTCACCCTCGCGCCTGGGGTCAATTTGATCAATGTTTTCAATGATCAATCAGGGATGCAATTTGCCAACATCCTGCCGGATACGTCGACTATTGCCACGATCGTAGCTCAGGACGCTAATGGGTTTGGTGCGAACGAGTCCGTCTTTGACAATTGGACACTGACAAACTTTGGTCAGCAACCCACCGCACAGATCGCGACCCGGTCAGGAGACAATGAAGAGATCCCCCCTGGAGCTCAGGATTTTTTCCTTTATGAGCTCAAGCTTCAGGCGAGATTTGGTGCGGTCACGACTGAGAGCTTCTTTTTGGGGCTGGAAGGATCCTACAATCCGGCAGATTTTGCGGCAATCGATCCGTTCAAGCTGTTTTACTCCATTGGTGTGGATGATGCAAATGGTGCGACTTTCTTCGGTGCGACCAACTTTGGTGGCTCCGTGGCGGCCAACGAATTCCAATTCAACTTCAATCAGACAGTACCGGATAGCATAGAAGTCTTCTTTTATGTTAAAGCCTCTCTTGCTCCGGGGGCGACTGTAGGCAGCGAGTTTCGGGTGGCAAAGCCTGGATCGGCGAATTTCACGCTTACGGCACCTGCTGTTGTGTCGGGCACAGAACTTACCGCAGGTGCAGGCTACCGAGTGGTTGAGGATATGTCTCAAATCTTTTTTGACACCGTGCAAGTGGCGGGTGTCCAGCACGTGATTATCACGGACGAAGGTGCCGGAATAGATAATCTGAGTTTGGTGAACAGCACGGTATACATCCTCAATGGGCGCGTGCTTGTCAACCCCGGAGGTACATTGACAATAGCGCCAGGCACCATCATCAAAGGGTCCACCCCTGATGGCAATGACGTCGGAGGTCTTATTGTCGCACGAGATGCAACCATCAATGCCATCGGGACGCCCACACAACCCATCATCTTTACCTCAGAACAGGACAACATTTTACCTCCAGTGAGTACAGGAAACCTGTCAGGCACATCGCTGGAGTTGGATGCTACCGCCAGGTGGGGAGGCATTATATTGCTAGGGAATGCACCCATCAGTGATTCTGACAATATCGGTGAGGCGATCATTGAAGGTGCGCCAGCGCAGGAGACAAGGGCCTACTTTGGGGGCTCAACTCCCGGAGACAACTCAGGAACACTTCGCTATCTCTCAATTCGTCACGGAGGCTTCGAATTCAAAGGATTGCAATTGGCAGGAGTGGGTTCCGGAACCACGGTTGACCACATTGAAATTGTCAGCGTGTTTGAAGATGGTTTGGAAGTACTTGGGGGTACCGTAAACGT
>JBCCXG010000635.1:0-4108 GCA_039191945.1 Bacteroidota bacterium | reverse complement strand
CTCGTCGCTGTAATCGTCCCGTTGGCTGCTTCATAACGCTTAACATTGTCGGCTAAGGCAGCAAGCAACCGCTTGGCGTGAGAAGGAGAGATGATAATGCGCGTTTTGACTTTAGCTTTGGCAATAGACCGTCGAACAGAACTCCTGATAGCGAGGAGACCGTCAATTGCTCTTTTAATAGCGAGGAGACCGTCAATTGCTCTTTTAATTCATAGCGACTCCGGATTTTCTAGTTGCTCACCCTAGCGTTATCGCAACGACTCGTGATTGGATCGTCCCAATTCAGCGATTTTATCATTACTTTGTATCTATGAGCATCGAGGTTAGGAAATATCAGTTGATTGAGCGCGTCATGCAATTTGGTGAAAAGGAATTGGATAAGCTTGAGTCGTTTCTGGCGTCTGATTCGGAGTTATCTGCTTCCTTGGACCGTGCGTTGCAGCAAGTAAAGGACGGGAAGGTGACTCCGCACGAAGAAGTCCGCGAGAAGTACAAGAAATGGCTTTGAGGGTCGATTGGTCGGACGAAGCCAACGATGGACTTGATGAGATTGTAGAGCACCTTGAGGAAAAGTGGTCAACAACCGAAATAAAAAAGTTCTTCGTGAGGCTGGAGGAATGCATACAATCCATACAAAGAGCGCCACACCTGTCGAAGGATTCGATGAGAAAGCCTGGCACAAAGGAGTTTCAACATTCACCTCAAACGACCATCTTCTACACTTATGATAATGAAGGAATTTATATCTTGAAAGTTTGGGCCAACCGTAAAGACCCAAATACTCTTTGAAAGATCCACAAATAATCTCCTGTATGGTTCCAACCTCCCGACTTGGGACGAACTGTGAATAGGACCGGAAAAGATTGAAATAAAAAAAGCTCCCCGGCAATCATCCTTTTGGGTAAAGCCAGGGAGCTACTACCAAATAGCCCAAATAGAAAATGGGTACCTTTCTACCTAGTTGATGTCCTCCTTGTTTTCGAGTTTCTTGATATTCGCTTCGATCACCGGTGGGTTCACAGCATCATTCTCCGGTACATTCTCCAGGGCTACTTTCAGGTGTTTCAGCGCCACTTTGTACTCACCCAAAGCCGAATAACCGCGTGCTAGCCCATAGTTGGTGGGCCACGCTCCTTCAAATCGCTCGTGGTTGTATTTGAAGACCTCGATGGCCTTGTCTTGCTGACCTATTCCAATCAACTGCCGACCGTAGGCATGGATCTGAAAGGCAGTAGCCGCAGGCTCCTTGATGGCCTCACCCATTACTTCGACCGCCTCGTCTGTTTTCTCCTGCGCAAAGAGGACAGTGGCCTTGGTCTGGAGGGTATTGAAGTTGCGCTGTCCGATGAACGGTGCACTCAGGGCAGCATCGGCCCAGGAAATTGCATGCTCATGAAACCCAGCTCCAGACGCCCAATTAGCCGCCTGCGACAAGTTGTTCCACTGGAAGCCCAGCTGTCCGGTCAGCTCACTCTCTACCTGAGCCAGCATGAACTCATTGTTTTGAGGAACGGCAATTGTGAAAGGCAATTTCTTGTTTTCCCAGATCAAAGCCACGGTAGTTGTATCGCCCTTGCGCGCTACAAATTCATAAGTCAGATATTCCCGAAAATCCGATTCTTCTGGATTGGCTTCCGTGCGCAGGACCTCATCATCCGGCGTGTAATAAAAGCTGCCCCAGGCATTGGTCTCATTGGTGAAAATCAATGTCCAGGGTCCGGTCTCCTGAGTAATGATGTGAAAGCCATACTTACCTGCAGCTATTGGCTGGCCCTGGACGGTCATGTCGTGAGAGAACTCGATGGTCGTATTCTCATTGGCCCCGGCACGCCACGGAGAGGGATTGTCTTGTGAGCTTTTCCCAAAGCCAAAACCATTGAGACCATAGGGAACTACCGTTCCCCAAATTTGACCTTCACGGCCGGCGACATCTGGACTGCGGTAATCAATTTCGACATAGGCAACAGATCCCATGTACTGGCGAACAACACTTCGTTCATTTCCACCATTGGGTGGCAGACTGAGCTGTGCATGAACAACTTGGGCAAAAAATAGCATGCCCACTACGAAAAAATAGGGTTTGAATTTCATGGACTTTTGAGTTTTTGATCGTGTAATCGTGAAACCCCTCAGTTTGGGTAAGCCGCTCCGATTTTACTTGAATGGACCAGCTTGTGGGTGAATGGCCAAATGAATACACGCAACCCGGAAGTCGTTGTATCTTTCACTCGAAACCAAACCTATAAAATCCATGCGGCAGGTAATCAAAGACCAGGAGGTCGGGCTAGATCCATATTTCCGATATCGTGGGATGAACCAGACGCGGATTGAGACCTTCAGCGATACGGCTTTTGCCCTGGCGATCACCTTGCTGGTACTGTCCTCCACCGTACCCGAGACCTACTCTCAGCTCATGTCCTCACTCCGCAGTGTGGTGCCTTTCGGTCTTTGCATCATACTTGTTGCACTTATTTGGTACCAGCACTACATCTTCTTCCTTCGCTACGGGCTACAGAATACCTTCATCGTGGTGCTCAACGTCATTTTGTTATTCCTGATACTCGTTTATGTGTATCCTCTGAAGTTCCTGTTTCGCTATCTCTTTGAGTTATCCCTAGCAGGAGTGTCGGGCGATTGGGGAGTCGTGCAAGGGGAATTTGGCGAATTGACCCTAGGATCGGGCGCAATGCAGGTACTCATGGTTGTGTATGGATTGGGAGCGACTGCCATTTTCTTCACCTTAGCTTGGATGTACCGATATGCACTCAAAAAGAAAATAGATCTTGATCTAAATGACTACGAAGTGCTTGTGACCCAATCGAGCCTTTGGATCAATCTGCTGCAGGGTGCTATCCCAGCTCTGTCTGTCCTGGTCGCGGCCACTTCGCTCTTCGGAAAACAGTATTCACCCATGATCGCAGGCTTCGTCTATTGGCTATACCCCATCATCCTGCCGATCGCCGGTAGACGTTTTGGGCGCCAAAGAGCCCAATACCTGGAGGACAGCGAAGAAGATTTAGGCAAGACGCTCTAGTACAAGCTGGGTATCGAGTACCTCGGCAAACTCATCGCGGAGTGTCGCGAGTGAGATCTCATGAACGAGCGAAGCGGGGTAGTGCTTCCCGTTGGGATCCGTCTTGTCAAACGCAGCCGTGGCATCGGACACCAATATGTTCTCAAAACCCAGGTTGGCCGCCATTCGGGTCGTAGTGGAAATGCAATGCTCTGTCGTCAGTCCCGCAATGACCAATTGGGTAATCCCGGCTGCCTTCAAGGTGGCCTCAAGCGCTGTACCAATGAATCCGCTATTGACCGTTTTCGAGAATACTGGCTCGCCCTCGTTTGGCGCTACGTGGGCGTTGATCTCGTGACCTGGTTTCCCCGGGACCAATGGAGACTCGGGATTGGTCGAGTCGTGCCGGACATGATAAATCGGCCATCCCTTGGTTCGGAAAAACGAAAGGAGCTCGCCGGCATGCTCCTCGGCGTCTGGATTGTTTCGCTCAGTGCCGTAAAAGCCGGTTTCCGTAAGGGCGTTTTGAATGTCGATCAGCAATAGTGCGGGTGGATTCATATTGTGAAATTAGAAAAGCCCTCGGTAAGAAGCATATTAGATGGGTAATGCATCAATAGGGCGATGCTCAGTTCAAGCGTTTTATCACAATGTTTACTGGTTGAAACCTGCAAGCCGGTGGAACACTTTTGCAACACCAACAGTGGCGGAAAAACAAGCTGAAGCGTCATCGTGTGAGCGCAGATGCTTGAAGCACATGGTCAAGAAGTAGGACGCGGGACAGGAATCTCTCCGTAACCTGAAGTACTAGCGCGCCAGATCCCCGACTCGCCGCTGCATTGCAACAAAAAAGACAAACGAGGCACAGCGCTCGAGGACGACCGCGCAGTGGGTTCGGTTGACAGGAGTCTCTCTGTGGCCTAAAGTACCTAAGCGCCGCAAAGAGATCCCGGTCTTCGGCCCGAAGGCCAATCAAAGACAAATTTCTTCAACGAAACCGGGATGACGGCGGTGGTGGGTTTGGTCGACAGATAGACGGAAGAACGAATCAAGAAACGTCATTCCTATGAGCGTACGCCTCTCGTGAGTTGGAGT
>JBCCXG010000634.1:0-4111 GCA_039191945.1 Bacteroidota bacterium | reverse complement strand
TTTTGGGGTTAGACGTGCTGAAGAATACAAAAAACAGCCATTTTGAAGGCAATCAGGCGCTTGATGGTCGTCCAGGTGGGCAATCTTTGACATCTTTGGGTTTCGGGTTTCCCGTTCCGTTACCTCTTATTACCCATTCCTAATTACCTATTCATATGAACGTACTTGTCATCGGCGCACATGGAGCCATCGGTCGCATGATCATACAGAAGATGAGTGCTAGCGCTGAATTCACTCCAACGGCTTTCATCAGGAAGGAGAGCCAACGTGAGGTATTCGACAATAACGGTACTCCCATACGTATTCAGAGCGTTGAGGCTTCGGTAGAGGATATAGCTGCTACAATGGTGGATCAGGATGCAATCATTTTCACGGCCGGATCGGGATCTGCAACCGGCCCAGACAAAACGCTTACGGTGGATCTCGACGGTGCGGTGAAGTCGATGGAAGCCGCGGCACAGATGAGCGTCAGAAGATTTGTCATGATCAGCGCGCTCAGGGCCGGTGATCGCTCGATTTGGGAGACATCTCCGATCAAACCTTACTTCGTGGCCAAGCACTACGCGGATCGCATGCTCATGTCCATGGATCTGAATTACACCATTCTGCGCCCGGGAAGGCTCTTTGATGACCCTGGAACGGGCAAGATCTCCATTGTCAACCCTATGGAGCGCCGAGGTGTAGCTCGTGAAGACGTTGCCAGCCTTGCGATCGAAGTCTTAAATCAGAAGAATACTTTTGGCAGGGTCATTGAATTCAACGAAGGCGAAGATCCCATACCCGACGTGGTGGCCTCTCTTTGATCTTCTTCTGGAAATGGTGGAATAGCACATTTTTCAAGAAGTTTCACCGATGACGGGCAACTGCCACACCCATAGTCTGGTATAGTCCATCAAATACCTCGCAAAGGTTTCTCAATGAAGCTGGGACGACAGTTTATCTTTTGCGAACAATAAACAAAAGCAGAACTAGCTAGTCTATGAGGTGGCGACTACAAAAGAAAATAGATGATAACCGTCAACAACCTACGGCACCTCCATCGCGTGCTCCTTCTCCTATTTATTGTCTTGATCGGCTGCGAGTACGAGCGCATAGAGCCCATGGACGACGATCAGGAAACCGTCACATTCGCTAAGGCAAACGGTGCCGACCCAAATCTGGAGCAAAACCAAGACCGAATCACCGATAACGTCTGGCTGACCAGAGGCAACAGCGGAGGTCAAATCTACAATGCCCGCGTCAATAGCGCGTCCAACAAACAGTTGAGTCCCGTCGATACGGAATGGGCGCTGGGTACAGTCGAGGAGCTCGAAAGCCTCACTTTTGACACATTTCGAGGTACCATCCAGCCGAAGGATGTAGTGGGGAAAGACCTTGTACTGCACCTCATTACCGACGACGTCTATCTCAACATTCGCTTTACAGCCTGGAGCAGCGGGCGCGAAGGTGGTTTTGCTTATATCCGAGATAGCCTACGATAATAACCTACGCATGAAATTTTCAGCTAAACTTTGTTTACTCATCGCCTTGACCGCTATCGGGGTCAGCGCGGAAGGACAAGCCAATGATCCGGTAAAAGTATTTCGTGACACCCGGGTGATCAATAGTCATTCCGTGGAGATGCAACCCCGCGGTACGATGAAATTCATCATATCACACCGATTCGGAGCGATCAATAGCGGCGCCCAGGAATTGTGGGGCCTTGATAACTCCAGGATACGTTTGGGCCTGGATTACGCCCCGACACACGCCCTCAACATTGGTATCGGCAGGAGCTCCAATCAGAAGAACTTTGATTTCTTCCTAAAATACCGGCTCATGCAACAGAATGCTGTACAGCCGTTATCTATCGTCTTTTTCACAGAGGCTTCTCTACTTACTTCCGAAGGACTCACCGAAGGACTTGATTTTGTCAATAAGCTTTCTTACACCTATCAGCTGCTGATTGCCAGGAAAGTCTTCGATCGCCTGAGTATCCAGCTCATGCCTACGCTGCTTCATCGCAACTTTGTCACCGATCAAGTAAGCGACAACGACATCTACAGCATCGGTATCGCCACCCGGTACCAGATCAATAAGGTCTGGGCATTGAACGTCGAGTACTTCTACACCCTTCCCGATCAGCTGGGTCCGGACCCCCTGGGAGAGGAACGCCGGAATTCGATTGGCGTCGGTGTTGAGATAGAGACGAAAGGCCATATCTTTCAAATCAATTTGACTAACTCCCGCGACTTTGTCGCGCCATTTTACATTGGTGATACGACCGGCGACTTTTTTGGAGGAGATATTCATTTAGGCTTCAACATTACGCGAGACTTCAAAATCTCACATAGGAAATACAATTGATGATGCGACAGGTTTTATTGACAATCGGAGCACTGATGGCGTTGATTGTGCTGATAACAGCCGGCACCACGCCCGTTTCTCCATCAGACCGAGTCTCCGCAGAATCCAACGTTGCGGAATTGCTGTTCGAAGCAGGCGAAGCACAGCCTGACCATTTCCTCAGCTACGACGAGGCCGACGTAAAGCGAGGATATGAGCTCATCCACAATGGCCGCACCCGAAAGGCAAATGGCAAAAGATCAAAGAGCATCAGCAAATTCTATTCCTGCACCAGCTGCCACAATGTGCAGAGGGAAGATCCCAACCTCACCACGGTGGATCCTGATGCCCGATTAGCTTACGCTATGGACAACCAACTACCTTATCTCCAAGGATCCACTTTTTGGGGCATCGTGAACCGGGAGACCTGGTACAATGATGATTACGTCCTCAAGTACGGCGATCTGGTCAAGGATGCTGAGCATAGCCTCGAAGAAAGCATCCAACTCTGTGCTGAGTATTGCGCGCAAGGGCGACGTCTGGAGGCCTGGGAGATCAATAGTATTCTCGCCTACTACTGGACCCTACAACTTAAGGTAGCGGATCTGGATTTGCCGGATGAAGACCTCAGTCGTTTGGAAAAAGCACGGGCACAGGGCAATGATGAGCAAGTCATTGCCGTATTAAAAGCTGCGTACTCCCAAAAATCACCCGCCACTTTCTCGAAAGTCCCCGATGATAAAACTGAGGGATACGATTATCAGGGTCGACCCGAATTGGGAAAGGCGATTTACGAATTGAGTTGCCAGCACTGCCATAAGCCCTATGGGGTGAGCGACCTGGTGCTGGACGATGCCAAGTACTCTTTCGAATGGCTTCGAAAGAACATGACGGACCACTCTCAATTATCGATCTATCACATTATCCGTGAGGGGACCTATTCTGAAAAAGGGCACAAGGAATATATGCCATTGTACACTTTGGAGAAGATGCCACACCACCAGCTAGAGGATCTTAGATCTTACATCGAACAAGAGGCTAGTCGATAGGTCTGGGACTTATGTATGTCCCTATTAAGGATATTTCCGATCAGAATCGCCGCTGGGACTGCCGCAGTTTGATCTCCTGTCGGTCTCGCTCTGACCGGATCAACCATAGGGCCCGACCGACAGCCGCTTGTAAGGCTTCCTCTGAAACAGGCTTGACGAGGTAGTCCAGTGCTCCCAACCTTGCTGCGCGTTTTTTGTAGTTGTCGCTACCGGATACGACGATGGTCACCGGTTTGTAGTCCAGGACCTCCAAAAATTCCAAACCATTAAAGCAGTCGATCTGCATGTCCAGGAATAAAATATCGGGCTTCAGCCGCGTCACGGCACGCGCGGCATCTACAGTTTCTGAGAAGGATCCCGCATGTTCAAGCAGGGGGTGAAGTTTATGGATCAAATGATTGAGCCACGTAGTGAAGACTTGATCATCGTCCAAGAGTGCGTAGGTAGTGCGCATCGCTGAAAATAGTGTTAGAGTGTATAGCTGGTCCTTCTCTCAACGGCTTTTGCTCTTAGGTCGTGATCGAGGACATAGTGATATTCGGTGAAATAATTGACATATTCTAAGTTGATGCGATGGCCAGGAATAGCACGGACATGAACGGGAAATATGCCAGATGTACCGGACGAACAACACTCTTCAACCAATACCTATCCAAAGCAAATCAATCACGGGCTCCCGTCCTCAACTTCTCTTACCCTGCCATCCCTTAGCTTAAAAGGTTCATACAAAAGGCCAC
>JBCCXG010000633.1:0-4111 GCA_039191945.1 Bacteroidota bacterium | reverse complement strand
GTACTACCGCGCGCAATTGGACCTTGCCAAAGAGGCTAATCTGCCGGTACAAGTCCACACGCCCCATCGGGACAAGAAGCAGGGCACTTCGAAGAGCATGGATGTGTGTATCGAACACGGACTCGAGCCGTCCATGGTGATCATCGATCACAACAACGAGGAGACGGTTGCCGAAGTCTTGGATCGGGGCTTCTGGGCAGGTTTTACCATTTACCCGCACAGCAAGATGGGCAATGAGCGCATGGTCGAAATCGTGAAGCAGTATGGTAGCGAGCGAATCATGGTCAATAGCTCTGCTGATTGGGGCATCAGTGACCCCTTGTCAGTACCTAAGACCGCTGCACTGATGAGGGAGAAGGGAGTACCCGAATCCGACATCATCAAAAGCTGCTACGCCAACGCGCTAGAAGCTTTCGCGCAAAGCGGGCAAATCAAGGAGACCGACTGGACGTCCCAAAATGGCTTCGATCAAACGCAGAACTTCCTAGGAAACTCCATTTTGCGCGGTCAAAAGCCACAAGTGGTAGAGAGCAACATTGTCATCAACTAGTCTTGTCTGACAGACTTCTGGGGTTCCTGCAGCTCGCAAGACCCGCGAATATCCTTACGGCGATGGCTGATATCGCCGCAGGTTTCGCCATTGCCAGTAGCGTATCCGGATGGTCCCTTGGGGATCCTATGCCGGCACAGTTCTATTGGTTGCTGTTAGCGACCGTAGGCTTGTACGGCGGCGGAGTTGTATTGAATGATTTTTTCGATGCGACGTTGGACGCCACGGAGCGACCCGAGCGCCCAATACCGCGTGGGGCGGTGAGCCGACGTGAAGCAGGTTTTTTTGGTGCCCTGCTATTGGGCCTAGGGGTGATTGCTGCCTACCAGCACAACCTGACCAGCGCATTCATTGCCATAGCCATCGTGCTTTTGGTGATACTCTATGACGCCTACGCGAAGCATCACGTAGTATTTGGACCCCTAGTCATGGGTAGTTGTCGCGGGGCTAATCTGCTCTTGGGGGTCAGCGCGGTGACTGCAGCACTCGCGCCCTTGTGGTGGATTGGCTTTGTGCCCTTGATCTATATTGGGGGCATTACGCTGATCAGTCAGGGAGAGGTGCACGGCGGCTCTGCTCGAAACCTATGGATCGGCCTGGGGCTTTACGGAATAGCCATCGGATGGCTCGTCAGTGTACGATGGGTTGCGCCCTTTGATTTGCTGGTGGCCGCGCCTTTTCTAATTGTCTTTCTCATGATCATCATCCCTCCCTGGCGCAAAGCAGTGAAAGACCTCCAAGCAAAGCAGGTAGGCAAAGCCGTAAAAGCGGGCGTATTGGGCCTAATCCCGCTCAATGCATGTTTTAGCGCAGGCTTCCTAGGCTGGCCATACGGCGTCGCCGTGCTGTTACTACTTCCTATTTCACTGTGGATAGCACGGAAATTTGCAGTATCTTAGTGGTTCACTACACACTAGACTAAGGTCTCTTAGAGCATTGGACAAACTAGAACAAAAATTTCAGGTGGAATTCACTTTCAACGTCTATTTCACCCATCACCTCTTTGCGATTGACAACCCACTTTTTCGCGAAGCCATCCCCCCATTCCAGGGGTCAAATCCACCGAGCTTTCTGTTTGTGATCGATGAAGGATTCTTGCATCATCACCCTAATCTCGTACAGCAAATTCGTGGGTATTTCGCTGCCCATGACGCGAAAATGACATTGGCAGGAGCGCCCATCATTGTGGAGGGTGGAGAAAATGCCAAGAACGAAACGAAGTGGATTGACAACATCCTATCGAAGGTCAACCAGATGAAAATCGATCGGCACAGCTATATCGTGGCCATCGGCGGCGGTGCGGTGCTGGATATGGCAGGATTTGCTGCCGCGATGGCCCACCGGGGCGTGCGTCTCATCAGGGTCCCGACGACGGTGCTTTCACAGAACGATAGTGGCGTAGGAGTAAAGAATGGAGTGAATGCCTTCGGCAAGAAGAACTTCCTCGGCACGTTTGAACCTCCCTTTGCGGTGATCAACGACTTGCAGTTTCTTACCACCCTGGAGGACCGCGACTGGAGATCAGGCATCTCCGAAGCCATTAAGGTGGCTTTGATCAAGGACCTGGACTTCTTCCATGAGATAGAGGAAAACGTAGAAGCCTACAACCGCCGGGATCTCAAGGCGATGACTTCCCTCATCAAGCACTGTGCTAAACTGCACCTCGATCATATCGCCGGAGGTGATCCATTCGAAAAGGGCTCCTCCCGACCATTGGACTTCGGACACTGGGCGGCTCACAAGCTGGAGCAACTGACAGACTACCGCATCCGCCACGGTGAAGCAGTGGCGATTGGTATTGCGTTAGATGTAACGTATTCCCTACTGAAAGGAAACATCTCAGAAGAAAACTGGAGCCGAATCCTCCAATTGATTTCCGGTCTTGGATTTGACCTGTACGCTCCAGAGCTACATGCGACTACTGAGGACGGGACATTGCAAGTGTTGAAAGGCTTGGAAGAATTCAGAGAGCATCTGGGGGGTGAACTGACTATCATGCTGCTGGAGGAATTGGGCAAAGGCGTAGAAGTTCACGAAATGGATCACGAACTGATCGTGGAGTCGCTCAATATCCTGGAGCGCCAGCACGCCAAAGTGACGGTGTAAAATAACATGCTGATAACCAACGATTGGCACCTCACCTACTGCACTAATGTGCATCCCGGTGAATCATGGGCCGACTCCTTCGAAAATCTCAAGAAATACGTTCCAACCATTAAGTCGGAGGTAGCTCCGAATCAATCGTTTGGTATCGGGCTAAGGCTCTCCGCATTAGCAACAGAGGAAATACAACAAGACGGTCATCTGGACGAATTTAAGGATTGGTTGAGTCAGGAGAATTGCTACGTTTTCACGGTAAACGGCTTTCCCTATTCCAGCTTTCACCGGCAAAGAGTGAAAGATGACGTCTACAAGCCCGATTGGACATCGACTCAGCGACTCAACTATACCTTGGGCATGTTCGATGTACTCAAAGAGCTCCTACCAGAGGGAGTAGACGGAGGGATAAGCACCTCGCCGATTGCTTACAAACCCTGGTTCTTCGATCAGCCCGAGCAGCTCCAGTCCACCTTTACTGTCTCCACAGACCATATCGTACAAGTTATTGAGCACTTGTACCACATCCATCAAGAAACTGGGAAGGAACTTCATCTGGACATCGAACCCGAGCCGGATTGTGTATTGGAGACTACTCAAGAGCTTGTGCAGTACTTTCGGGAATACCTGATTCCGCAGGGCGTGACCACTTTGGGACAATCCCTTGGCGTAAGCAGCTCCGAAGCAGAGGAAGTCATCTTGCGGCACTGTCAGATGTGCTTTGACATTTGCCACGCGGCGGTGGAGTATGAAAGCCCCTCGGAATCCTTCCAACTGCTGCGCGACTCGGGCGTGAGGATTGGCAAAGTCCAGATCAGCGCCGCGATTCGAGGGGATGTGCTAGACGGGTCCAACGAAATCATTGAAGAAATGGCGCAACTGGACGAATCTACCTATCTACATCAAACCATCGCCAGGAAACAGGATGGTCAGCTGTTGCGGTTGAGAGACCTCGACCAACTGAACAAGGTCAACCCACAGGATACGGCTGAGCTTCGTACCCATTTCCATGTGCCCATTTTCATGGATGAATTCGGATCATTAAAATCGACCCAGCCCACGATCCTTGAGACTTTTGAAGAGCTAAAGAAACACCGATCGACCAATCACCTGGAGGTAGAGACCTACACCTGGGAAGTCCTGCCCAAAGCCCTGCAAATTGAGCTCTCAAAGTCTGTGGAAAGAGAGTTACAATGGGTTACTTCGCACCTCGATCCCTCGTAAAGCAAGATGCAAAAGACTGTAGTCATCGACATTGTCGGGCTGACCCGCTCGCTCATTAATGAGCACATGCCTTATCTCCAAGCATGGAGTGAAAAGCGCCGAGTAGCTTCTTTCCAACCCGTATTGCCGGCAGTGACCTGCTCGGCTCAAGCTACCTACCTTACCGGCGTGGGGCCAGACGAGCACGGCATTGTGGGAAACGGCTGGTACTTTGAAGAAGAATGCGAAGTCAAGTTTTGG
>JBCCXG010000632.1:0-4117 GCA_039191945.1 Bacteroidota bacterium | reverse complement strand
GGCGTAAAGAAGCTGCCAGGTGGTAAATTTTCAACTTACGTAAATGATCATTTGCGAGTGGGAGATGTCCTCGAAGTCGCCCCTCCCAAGGGTAGATTCTTTGTGGAGCCATCAGTTGCTAGTGCCAGGAACTATGTGGCTTTTGCCGCGGGCAGCGGTATTACCCCCATCATTTCGATCATTAAGACACATCTCGCAACCGAGCCAAACGCTACCTTTAAGCTCTTCTACATCAACCAACACGTCGCCTCCATCATGCTAAAGGAAGAACTAGAGGCACTAAAAAATCTCTACTTGGATCGGTTCGAGATCTTCTACTTTCTGACGAGAGAGCATCGAGAGACAGAGCTGTTCAACGGTCGAATCGATACCCATAAGCTAGACACGATCTTCAAGACCATTTGTGATGTCGAAGGCGTTGACCATTTCTTCAGTTGTGGCCCCGAGTCCATGACCTTGATGATCAGTGAATACTTACGCGAAAAAGGCGTGGGCAAGAAACAAATTCATTTTGAGCTCTTCACGACGTCAGGTGCCAGCGTTGAGCGTCGAGAGGAGGTAGCGCAGCACATCGAAGGAGCAGTGGCCGATGTTACCATTCGCGAGGGAGGGAAAAGCTTTAACTTTAAAATAGCGCAGGGCAAGGACAACATCCTCGATGCAGCGCTCCAAAATTCGGCCGATATGCCTTTTGCTTGCAAGGGCGGCGTGTGCTGCACCTGCCGGGCCAAACTCATTGAGGGCGAAGTAGAGATGCTCCTCAACTACGGTTTGGAGGACGATGAGGTAGCTGATGGCTACATCCTTACCTGTCAGGCCATTCCAACCAGTAAAAAAGTATTAGTCGATTTTGATGCATAGAGACATGGACGAAGCAAAAATCAAGAGCTTAGAAGATCGATTCAACGACCGCATCGATGCCGGTGAAAACATCGAGCCTAAAGACTGGATGCCCGAGAAGTATCGAAAAACGCACATTCGACAAATTTCTCAACATGCGCATTCCGAGATAGTCGGTATGCTGCCGGAAGGGAATTGGATCACGAGGGCCCCGTCCCTGAGAAGAAAAGTCGCGTTGCTAGCCAAGGTACAGGATGAAGCGGGACACGGCCTCTATCTTTACAGCGCAGCTGAGACCTTGGGCATCAGTCGTGACGAGATGACCCAACAGCTCCTGTCGGGCAAAGCCAAGTACTCTAGCATCTTCAACTATCCGACGTTGACCTGGGCGGATATTGGAGCTATTGGTTGGTTGGTCGACGGCGCTGCCATTATCAATCAGGTGATGCTCACCCGGACATCCTTCGGTCCGTATGCGCGAGCCATGGTAAGGATTTGTAAGGAAGAGAGTTTTCACCAACGCCAGGGCTACGAAATCATGATGGGCTTAGCCCAGGGTACCCCTGAGCAAAAAGCGATGGCGCAGGACGCCCTCAACCGATGGTGGTGGCCCTCCTTGATGATGTTTGGCCCCAGAGACGAGGATTCTCCGCACACCGCCCAGTCCATGCGATGGAAGATCAAGCGTAAAACCAACGACGAGCTGCGGCAGCAGTTCATTGACAATACGGTACCGCAGGCGGATTACATCGGACTGACGATGCCTGATCCCGATCTGAAGTGGAACGAGGAGCGCGGACACTACGACTTTGGCGAGATCAACTGGGACGAATTCTGGCAAGTCGTCAATGGTAATGGCATGTGCAACAAAGAACGCCTCGCCGCGAAGCAAAAAGCCTGGGATGATGGAGCCTGGGTCCGAGACGCTGCTACGGCCTACGCGGAGAAGAAGGCCACAGGTTTAAGAGAGGTGGGATGATGAGGAGTTGAGAGGTTGAGGAGTTGAATGGTTGAAAAGTTTGGGAATCTGATAAACTTATCAACTTCTCAACAAATCAACTAAGCCACTATCTATTAGACACTTTGGTCTGTCGGTTTTCCATTGACCTTTTAAATACTGAAAAATGCAAAAAAAAGAATGGCCCCTTTTCGAAGTCTTCATCCGAAGCAAAAACGGACTCGAGCACCGGCACGTAGGTAGCCTCCACGCCGCCGACGCCACCATGGCGATCGAAAATGCTCGGGATGTCTACACCCGTCGACAGGAGGGTGTCAGTATTTGGGTGGTAGCCTCTAGTGACATCACCGCTTCCAATCCCTCTGAGAGCGGTGAACTCTTCGAACCCGCCCGGGACAAGGTCTATCGACACCCGACGTTTTACGACCTACCAGACGACCTCAAACACATTTGATCATGAAAGAGGATCTATTCGAATACCTGTTAATGCTAGGTGACAACTCCATGATCCTCGGCCACCGGCTGTCCGAGCTGTGCGGCCACGGACCGACCTTGGAGACCGATATCGCCCTGACCAACATGTCGCTTGATCTGTTTGGAGAGGTGCGGAGCCTGTTCCAATATGCTGCTCAGGTCAAAGGAGGAGGCGCGACAGAGGATAGCGTCGCCATGTTGCGATCGGATCGCGAGTACCGCCACGTATGGCTCGTCGAGCAGCCCAATACTGATTTCGGGCATGTCATTGGCCGGCAGTTTTTCTACGATAATTACCATCTACCACTACTCGAGCAATTGACGAAGAGCAAGGACGCCACCGTGGCAGCGATTGCCGCGAAGTCCGTCAAGGAGTCCAGGTACCACCTACGCTTTTCCGCCGAGTGGGTCAAGCGTCTGGGAGATGGCACGGAGGAGAGCCACCAGCGCATGCAGTCGGCCATTGATCATCTGTATCCCTTTGTGGCAGAGTTGTATCAGCCGACCCCCATTGAGCGCGACATGCTGGCCGCGGGTGTGGGTGCAGACCTTGAGGCCGTCCAGGCGCAGAGCCTCGAGACGATAGAGCAGGTTTTGGCCGATGCGACCCTTTCCATACCTGAGGGAGATCCCAGGATGACCATGGGTAAGCAAGGCATCCATTCCGAGCACCTCGGCTATATTTTGAGCGACCTCCAGTACATGCAGCGCGCTTACCCCAACATGCAATGGTAGCTGCAGTGACAGTTTTGGGGCTTCCCCCTGACCCAGCGGGGGCGATTGTCTCGCCTGTGGCGGCACGCGTGGCTACGCTGGTCAGGGGTCGGGCTGTCCAGGGCTCCACTGTCGTTTCGGAGCTGGCAGACAAGGACCGTAGCAAGATTGTTATGCTGAGCCCGTCGCAGCACGACCAGCACGATTTCCTATCACTCGCCACCTCTAAACCCTTCCCATCCCTAAGCCGATCTATATGGGGCACGTCCACAAGTAATTGCTAAATGACTATCTAGTGACCCATACCCTCAACATTGACAATGCACACGTCCATGAAGCCCTTTGGGCTGTGGCCGATCCGGAGATCCCGGTGCTGGGTTTGATGGACATGGGGGTTGTACGTAGGGTACAAGTCGATGGTCAACTGGTGACGGTCGACATCACACCGACTTACTCCGGTTGTCCCGCCATGGATACCATGGCAGACGATATCAAAAAGGAGCTACGAGATCGGGGCTTTGAGCCGACTGTGAACCTTGTGCTTTCCCCGCCTTGGAGTACCGATATGATCACCGAGCGCGGAAGAAAAAAATTGGCTGATTATGGCATCGCTCCACCCATGAGCGAAGAGTCAGATAAGATGGCCCTCTTGGGGGAGGCACGTATCGTCAAATGTACCAACTGCGGATCCACCCGCACGAAGATGATCAGTCAATTTGGTTCCACCGCCTGCAAAGCCTTGTTTCAGTGTGAAGACTGTCTCGAGCCGTTTGATTATTTTAAGTGTCTCAAGTAACTGACCCCTAACCCCAACGAACATGGCAGAAGAAGCCGTACTGCTCTCCATCGATGATGCTGTGGCCACGATCCGTCTCAATCGTCCCGAAGCCTTCAATAGTGTCAATGCCGCTTTGGCCGAAGGCTTGATACAAGCCTTGGATCAGTGTGCGGAGGACGAGGCAGTTCGTTGCATCGTGTTGACGGGGTCAGGAAAGTCGTTTTGTGCGGGTCAGGATTTGAAAGAAGTGACGAATCCCGATAAGTCGCAAGTTCCCGAGTTTCGTGATTTGTTGGAGCAACGCTACGACCCCATTGTCAAGCGACTGCGAAGGATAGAGAAGCCGATCGTTG
>JBCCXG010000631.1:0-4125 GCA_039191945.1 Bacteroidota bacterium | reverse complement strand
TGGAAATAAGGTGCGCGCAACGGTGAACGGCACAGAGTTTATGATTGATGAATGGGCACCTTACTACGTGGAAAATCTTCCCAAGGGTGAAATCACCGTCAAGATGGAACTACTCGATGCAGAAGGGAACAACATCCCGGGACCGTTCAACACGGTGGAGCGAAAAGTCACACTGACAGAATAAGCCCGGAACTATCAAAGGCATGGAAGTCCCTCCCAGGTGGTGGGACTTTTTTGTTTTTAAGGCCGTAGTAGGACCGTGGCATAGAACGCTAAGGGACCTACCAAGCACTTCAATGCTAGTCGCGAAGCAACCACATGATGCTCACTATTTGTAAGCTCCAATGTATCGAGGCCTTGATGGCCCGCCTTCAATCTGGATCTCTCTACCCATCAAATCAGTCCCCCTGAGTTGTTGATACAGGTTTCCCTCGGCATCTAGGAGCTGCAAACTCTTGAAAACAATCGAATCCGGTATCGTCAGCACAAAATCAGTCAATTCACTAAAAATCCTTATCTCCTGGACCTCCTTCAAGAAGCCCGTGTCACAAGTACCCTTCGTAAGTTGCTTATTCATAGCTGCGCGCAGTTCGTTCCGGGCACGCTGCTCATGGAGGCGCTTGTGAATCGAACAAACTCTGGGACAGGTTTCGCATCATCGCATGTCGTACCTCATTCGATTCTCCATCGAGCGCCTTTGCCAGTGCTACGTTGCTTATCTGTACCATCACTTGAGGGTCGTCTTGAGCCCCTACCCGATCTACAGAAGCAACAAACCAAAAGATGACTAAGTATCTTGTTGATCTCATCCTGCTGACTTCGATTCCATGATAGAAAATATTAACTACTAACGGGCAATGCAAGTTTTCCGTCGAAGAAGGACGGCCTAGCCTATGCAACTTCCGCGGTAGTTCATTCTTTTGCTCGAAGCCACAGACCTGACCCGATAGACCGGGGCGGAGCGGCATCCGGCGTGGCCGCTGAGATCCGATCACTTCTTACCGCCTTTTGAAGCTACTCCACTCGGGTCAGCGCAGGGCTGACAGCGCGGCCGTGATACAGCAGAGCACCGGACTGCTCCCAGCAATGAAAAAGCGATCGGTCTCTCCTATCTTAATTTCCCTGTACCCAAGCCGGAATCGGTGGAGGCCCGGGAGGCAGGATAGGTTCATATTCGTAATCTCCTTTACGCTCTTTGAATTCCGCCTTCATCGCCTCCAACAAGTCCTCGTCCTGAAAGATGTCAACCATCGTCATGGCCAATCCCTTGGAAGCGTATAACATTCCTTTGTGGCCGATCGACATGCCGCTGCACGCCACAACCGCCCACGAGTGCCAGGGTGTATCTTTGGGTGCCGTGGTCGCGGTCATTCGGGCCACGGGAACCAACCAACTGACGTCTCCAACATCGGTAGAACCCCCACCGGGGTGCTCCAATGTCTCTCGCAAAGGGCCCATGAAAGCATCCATTCCAAACTGCTCCGCACCCGTAGCGGACTGAATGCCCTTGGCAAATTCGATCTCCTCCTCGGTGTATTCTATGTCACCCAGGTATTCCAGATTAGATTGCATCGCGGTACCTCCTGCACGGTTGACCAGGATCTCGTGTACGCCAGAAACGAGTGATATCTTGTAATCAACATTGGCCATCATGGCTGCACCTTCAGCGATCTTCTCGACCTGCTTCCAAACTTTCACCATGCCATCACGCCTTGTATCCCGGACGCGGGTCCAAATCTTGGTATAATCTGGCACGACATTGACCACATCTCCTCCATGCATAATGTGGTAGTGGATGCGTACCGTCGGTTTGATATGTTCTCGTAAATAATTAATACCCGTGGCATATAACTCCAGGCCATCGCCAGCGCTGCGACCATTCCAGGGATCTGAAGAAGCATGCGCCGCCTGACCGTAAAACTCTACCACGAAGTCAACCAGCGCCAAAGAGCTTTGTACCGCCGACTCGACCTTGGCACTAGGGTGCCAATCCATGCACGCATCAAGGTCATCGAAGAGACCGGCTCGAGCCATCCACAGCTTCCCAAAGTACTTTTCTTCTGCAGGCGTTCCGTAGAACCTTACCGTACCCTGAAGCTTACCATCCTCAATCAACTCCTTGATGGCCGTCGCGGCTCCGAGGCTCGCTACACCAAAAAGGTTATGGCCACAGCCATGACCAGCGCCGCCCTCATTGAGCGGTGACTTCTCGGGGACCGTATTTTGGGACAACCCAGGCAAGGCATCAAACTCTCCAAGAATGCCGATGACCGGTGAACCACTTCCGTACGTTGCCGTGAAAGCAGTTGGGATCTCGGCCACGCCCCGCTCAACGGTGAATCCTTGTGACTCTGCAAAACCCGACAAGAGTTTGGAAGACTGGACCTCTTCAAATGCCACCTCTTCAAACGACCAGATCTTATCACTCATATCGATGAGCTCAGCCTGGCGGCCTTCGATGGATGCGATAGCAGCTTGCTTTTCTTTGCTGATCTTGGGCTTCTTCTGTCCGTAAGATGCGGTGACCGTCAAGGCACCAATGACAAAAACTAAGTAGTAGAATTTCATAAGTGTACAGGTTTCCTCCCTTAAAGATAAATCACAAGTATCGAATACTTGCGACTCGTAAGGGCATGTCGCCAATAGGGAAAGTACCTTGCGCTTAGTTTTCGATGAGGACGATCTCGATGCGTCGGTTGAGCTGCTTGCCTTCCTCGGTGTTATTGTCTGCGATCGGATTCTCTTCACCCAATCCAACAGGAGTCATACGATCAGCCTCCACCCCTCTGTGAATGAGATAGTTGTAAACAATCAACGCACGTCGATAGGAGAGCTCGTGATTGTTTTTGCTGCTACCGGAGTCATCAGTATGGCCCTCAATTCTAAGGTGTAAGTGCTTGTGATGCTTCATGAAGTGTGACAAACGCTCGAGCTCGGTGAAGGAGTCTGGCGTGAGGATGTCCATTTCACTTTCGAATCCAATGTGATCCAGCACAATGTGCGTCTCTTTGCGCACACCCTTGGGGGCATTCTCTTTGAACCTGTCCAGCTCATCCTCCGGCTGGCTGCCTTTTTTGGGTGCCCTGGCGATGAGCTCGGGTTGACTTGACTTCTCTTTTTTCGGAGGCTCCGTCACTTCTTCTTGCTTTTCGGGAGCGGTGGCAATGGTCAAGGCATCCTCTTCGTCGATGATGTCTTTTTCGTAGAACCTTTCCTGGTCGACTTTTGGTGACTCTTGCTCACTAGCGAGGCTAGGCGCATCCATTGTAGCCACCGAATCCGCCACCTCCTCGGTCAACAATACCTGACGAACTGTTACCTCTTTGGCATAACCAACCAAATACTCTTGAGACCAGCCCAACGGCGACGAACTGGACATTGGGGGCTCGACCGACAGACTGGCCTTGAAGCTCTTCTTCAAAATAAAACCTACCCTGATCGTCATACCAAACTCATCTCGATAGCCAAGCCCAGCGACAATCATGGATTTGTAGATGGCCTGCACCTGTCCCTCCCACTGCAGCTGTCCAATATCACCCAGACGGAGTATGGCTGTTGGTTGCAGGCGAAAATCGCGGTTGGGCAATCGGGTGCTGTACTGCAAACTGGTAAACAAACCATCCCAGGTGACCGCACCGGTAGACCGAGCGACACCCAGGGCTGGAGCTACACCTAGGCGCCATTTTCCGCTCCGAAGGCTTGCTCCGCCTTTGACATAATAGGTGCTGGTATTTTCTGCCCCCACCAGTGACGGATCAATGAGCTCCTTTTCGGTCAGCTCCCCGATGTTGAGGCGATTCATTGCCATGCCAAAACTTCCTCCGACATCCAGCCTATTTTTGCCATCCTCCCAGACAAAGCCACCTACATTGAGCTCAAATAATGTCCGGGTCAAAAACCCCAGGTCTTCCTGATAAGCAATAGCGCCGATGGCATGTGAGTGCTCCTTGCCAATACCAAAAATGACCGGGACCTTCAGCGCAGCTAGGTTCATTGTTGGCACTTCCAGTTCGCCCCATTGCGAACGGCCTGATACTTAAAGATTCCGTGACAGGTCAGAATTGCACTATCAACATAGTGGGGATAGCGATTAAGAAAAAGAACTGCGATGGATGCACCTGTGGA
>JBCCXG010000630.1:0-4130 GCA_039191945.1 Bacteroidota bacterium | reverse complement strand
GGCGGTAGGACAAAACATGCTCATCATGGAAGGGCGCGTGACGCAAAGCGAAGGTGCTTTTCGGTCTGAGCCCATGCCGATCGAGCAAGGGGTGACCTTTGAAAGTAGGTTGCGAATTGTCAATGAGGGTGGGGAGGTCGTAGCCGCGGAGGATCATTTAGAATTGAAAGGCGTCAGCAAAGCCACCTTTTACCTAGTATCCAATTCGTCCTTTTACGAAGAGGACGTCAGCGCCGCGAATGACCGAGACCTGGCTAAGTTGGAAGGTAAATCTTACGAAGTGTTGGCACAAAAGCACGAGACTGATTTTGCGACCTACTACGACCGGTTGACTTTGGACCTGGGGGGCACCGAGCTGGATACATTACCTACGGACGTCCGGCTCGCTAGAATGAAAGAAGGCCAACTGGATGTGGGCATGGAAACGCTTCTATTTCAATACGGTCGCTACCTGCTCATTAGTTCTTCCAGAGTAGGGACCAATCCCGCCAACCTCCAGGGCCTTTGGAACGAACACATCAAGGCGCCATGGAATGCGGATTACCACCTCAACATCAATTTGCAGATGAACTATTGGTTAGCAGATGTCACGGGTTTGGGGGAGTTGAATGCTCCACTTTTCGACTACGTAGACCGTCTGGTAGCAAATGGAAAGGTGACAGCGGAGCGGAACTTCGGTATGCGGGGGACCTTTCTTCCCCATGCGACAGATTTGTGGGCGCCCACCTGGCTGCGGGCCCCTACGGCCTATTGGAGCTGTTCTGTAGGGGCCGGGGGCTGGATGATGCAGCACTACTGGCAGCACTTTGCCTTCACTGCCGATACAACTTTTTTGCGGGAGCGAGCATTTCCCGCTATTCAGGAGTCGGCCGCATTCTACAACGATTGGCTGATCAAGGATCCAAGGGACGATTCCTTTATTTCAGCGCCTTCGACCTCTCCCGAGAACCGGTTCCTAGACCCCTTCAGCAATGACCCCGTTTCGACATGTCTGGGAAGTGCGATGGATCAGCAGGTGATTGCCGAGGTATTTGATAATTACCTCGAAGCAGCTAAGATATTGGGAGTATCCAACGATTTGACCCAGCAAGTAGCCGCGAAGCGTCAAGTGCTTAGGCCCGGCTTCGTCCTGGGAAAAGATGGAAGGGTGCTGGAATGGGATCGCGAGTACAAAGAGCACGAGCCAGGTCATCGACACATGTCCCATCTGTATGGTTTTCATCCGGGTGTCCAGGTCACGAAAAAAGAAACGCCGGAGCTTTTTGACGCCGTGAGAAAGACCCTCGACTACCGATTGGACAATGGAGGTGCCGGGACCGGGTGGAGTCGCGCTTGGCTGATCAATTGCAGTGCTCGCCTTTTGGATGGTGAAATGGCCCATGAGCATATCCAATTACTCTTTCGCAAGTCGATGTCCATTAATCTATTTGACATGCATCCCCCATTTCAGATTGATGGCAATTTTGGGTTTACCGCAGGGGTCACCGAGATGTTGTTGCAATCCCATGAGCCCGGTCAGATCCGTTTGCTCCCTGCGCTGCCAAAAGCCTGGGGTAGTGGCTCGGTCCGCGGCTTGAAAGCCCGTGGTGGACTCACCGTGGATCTGGCTTGGGAGAATGGTGCATTGACCGAAGCGAAGATTCTTCCAACATATGACGGTCAGGTCAATGTGGCTGTTGGGGGTGAGGAAAGGGAAATTGATCTACTAGCGGGACAGGAGCTTCTTTTTCGCCTCTAACTATCATTTTGGATGATTGAATGAAGACTATGATTTCGGCCGCTTTCCTGGCTTCATGACTCTTTTGAATTGAAGACTTCGATTTCCAAAGTTGATGAGCAGACCAATGTGCTTTCCTGAGGCTTCTAAGTAGTTGATGGCTTGGGCCAAATGGACATCTTCAAGTTGAATCACCGCCTTGAGTTCGACCATGATTTGATCCTCGACAAAGAAATCGACCCTTCTCGTCCCAAGCTCAATACCTTTGTAGTAGATGGTCATTTCATGTTCTCGAGAGAAGAGAAGACCTTGATGTTCCATTTCAATAGCAAAGGCTCGTTGGTAGATCTTCTCCTGAAAGCCATTTCCCAAAGTCTTATGAACCTCCATTGCGCAGCCTATGATTTTGCCCGTTAAATCAGAATGTGGGTACTCCCTCTTAACCATATTCATTTGTCATTTTCAAGCAGAGTTGAAAATCATAGCCCATCTGATAATCATCAAATCATAGCTCAGACATCCACTCCACCTGCTTCCACTCCCCCTCAATGGGATCGTTGGTCTGTGGTTCGCCGGGGGTACTGCGTCCGTTCTTAATGCAATCCACGAGCAGGGACCTGAGCTCATTCACCTTTTCGGGGTTCTCTGCTTGCAGGTTTTGTGTCTCGCCCGGGTCGGCTGCCAGGTTATACAGCTGTAGCGGCGGCAAACTGTCTAAAGCAGCTTGGTCTCTTCCCGGGCGCGGAAAGCTCCAACCTGCTGATCCTGGGGCCATGATCAGTTTCCAATCTCCCTGGCGCAGGGCGAACGAGCCATTGATGGAATGATGGACGGCGGCCGGTCGGGTCATCGTACCTCCCAAAAAGGCGGGGATCATGGAGAAACTGTCCTCTCCCTCGTGGTCCGCCAATTCGTATCCGGTGATGCTCGCCACCGTGCTCAGAAGATCTGTGGTAACGACCAACTGGTCCGTCACACTGTTGGCGGCAATCTTGTCCGGCCAGCTGGCGATGAAGGGCACGCGATGTCCGCCTTCGTAAATGTCCGCTTTATGTCCCCGATAGAGATGACTGGGGTAGTGCCCCTGTTCCTGCATCTCAGGAATTCCGGCGGCAGGCGAGCAGCCATTGTCCGCAGTGAATAGGACCAAGGTATTGCTAGACTGGCCTGTGGCTTCCAGGGCGGCCATCAATTCTCCCATGTGGTGGTCTACCTGCATGACGAAGTCCGCGTACTCGCTAACGCCACTTTTACCCATCCACTCTCTTGTCGGTAAGATGGGTGTGTGAGGAGAGGGCAATGCCAAATACAGGAAGAAAGGCGCTTCTCGCGCGGCAGATTCCTGGATGTATTGAATCGATTTCTCGAAGAAATGAGGGGTCACTTGTTCATGAATGAAGTCATCCGATGTAGGTCCGTCGCGCCACCATCCGTACTTCGTTTCTGACTTGGTAAACTTTGTGGGTACCTGCGTGACCCGATCATTTTCCATGTAGACGTAAGGCGGAATATCCAGAGAGGCCGGGTGCCCATAGGAGTAAGTGAAGCCTAAATCATTGGGCCCATTGGTGATCGGTTGAGTGAAGTCAATGTTCTCGCTATCACGTTCGTTCCATGCCAGGGCTCCCAGATCGTTGGGGTCTTTGAGGGCCCAGTCCCAACCCAGGTGCCACTTTCCTATGAATGCGGTCTGGTACCCCTGATTCTTCAACAAAGAAGCCACTGTGGTTCGATCTGATGGAATCAACGCTTTGGACTTGCCGGAGAGGACACCTTGCTTGAGCGTTGAGCGCCAATTATACCTGCCAGTAAGGATACCATAGCGAGTCGGTGTACAAACCGCAGAGCTGGTATGGGCATCGGTGAAGCGCATGCCACTGGCCGCGAGTCGATCTAGATTGGGAGTGGGGATTTTGCTGTCCGCATTGAAGGCCGCGACGTCTCCTATGCCCATGTCGTCTGCCAGGACATAAATGATGTTGGGGGATGTTGATTCTTCAGAGGGGTTGCAGCCGTGCATGGCCCAAGTGGCCAGGCAAAGGAATATGAGGGTCTTCTTCATGGAATTGGGTTTGTTACGCTAAAGATGTAATGACCCGAGCCCTTCTACAAATCTTCTTCCACGACTTCATCCGAAAACTCCGAAGGCCTGACCCCAAACTGTTGCTTGAAGCACTTCGAGAAGTATTTGGGGTCACTAAAGCCTACCGTGTACGCCGCCTCCTTGATGCTCATCCGCTTCCCTTTGATCAGGTCTGCGGCCAGCTTGAGACGGACGATCTTGACGAAGCCCGAGACGGACTCATTCGTAAGGGCCTTGAGTTTTCGGTACAAATGGACACGACTCATGCACATCTCCTCCGCAAACTGGGTGGCGCTAAAGTCTGCGTTGTTGAGGTTTTCCTGGATGACG
>JBCCXG010000629.1:0-4132 GCA_039191945.1 Bacteroidota bacterium | reverse complement strand
TTCATGGAGCGGTTCTGATCAGTTCCAGTTTCAAGGGGGTCTGCAAGAGTAAAGAACGCGTGGACAGTAAAGCGAGAAAAGACTTCATCGACATCTTTCTGACGCAAGACATTGCCAAAAGGGAAAAAGCCTTTCTCGACATCAACAGCAACCTGAATACATCGAATGATTCACTGTTAAACGCATGGGTCGAGCTTCAACAACAACATCCTGTGGCCAAAAGCGCTTTGCTCAAGCAAACCCTGGCAGGAATGGTCTACACACCAGAAATCACAAGCCCCAGCGCACGGGTTTTGATCGTGGGATCCCAAGCTGATAAGATCGTGGCATCGTCCTGCCTCCAAAATGTCGCCAACGCCCTCGATAGTAAGCTCTACTTACATCCCACAGCAGGACATGGCCTTCCTATTGACGCCCCCATCTGGCTGGCAGACACCGTCTCCTCTTGGACGCTCGATGAGGTTGTGCCATTTGAATTTGAGGAGTCAGCGTCCACAGCTTCGGTACCCACACGAAGCAGTGACCATCTAGCTCTACCCATTCCGTCGTGGGATGCCGGCAAGGTCTTCGTCAAAAACACATCCCAGGTCACCTGGCGATCTGTCAAATCAAGCTGGAAATGGGCGGAAAATGAAGTGCTGACCGGACGCACGAAAGACCGCCGTATCGGCGGTAGTAAAGAGAAGGCATCAAAAGATCAGTCAAAGCCAGTTACTCACCAGGAGGCGGCATCGGGTTAGGCACCGAAGCCTCTCCAGAAGCCGTAGGGAAGTTAGGTGGCTTGACCGTGCCAGTTTTCCCCTCCTGGAGATTGTAATAGATGCGCTGTGTTGGGTACGCAAAGTCAATGGTCTCATGCTGCTTGAAGGCATGTAGGATGTCCTCCCAGATCTTATGCTCCGAATTGCGCCGACGCTTGGGATTGACTAGATATCGCATGGAGAGTTTCACCCCTATGTCCTCCACCGAGGTATAGACGATAGGAGTCAAGGTATGATAGAAGATTAAATACTTCTTGGAGGCTTCAATCAGCTTTTTCTCCGCCGCCCGGGAGAGGTGCTCGGCATGCGCTTTGACAATCTCCTCCAGCAACTCTTTCGCCTTTTCCCAATCGCTCTCGAAAGTGATCGTAACACCGATCTCATTCCAAATATGAGAGAAGCCTTGGGTATAATTCGCCTGGGCGACTTTGAAGACACGCCCATTGGGTACATGGATAATGCGGCCCGTGCTTTGGTCCGCATCCACCCAATTATTGATTTCGTTGAGCGTGAATTGAAAGAACCGAATATCGATCACATCGCCGGCAAGACCATCAATCTCGATACGATCCCCAACGTCAAAAGGCCGCCTGATCACGACGAACAGCCATCCTGCCACATTGACCAAGGGGTCCTGCAGGGCAATGGCCAGGCCAGCAGTTACCAAACCAAAAAAAGTGGCTAGCGAACCCAATCGATCCACCCAGATGCTACTGATAATGATAAGGACCAGCGCATATTGTATGTTACGAACGACGTTCTTCCAGAAGTAGCGCTCACGGGCGTTTTTCAGCTGACTGAACAGGATGCGATTGATAAAGTGCCGTATCAACCAGAGCACCACTACCACCAAAATGGACAATCCTATTTTCCATTGAATGTCGGGAGAGATGTTCCAAAAATTCTCAATCCACTCGGTCAGTTGCATATGACGATCAACAGGTCCATTAGGGCGAATTTATCAATTGCAAGTCAATTGGAGGGAAAGCTGCACATCGGCAAGTCAACAAGTTTTCGGCGCCATCTTCATCTAGCCTCGTTGAATGGGGGAGCTGTAGGAGACAGCCCTTAGATCATGGCAGCAGCTCCGACCAAACTATTCAGCACTTACGGCGGTCGAGTTGATCGTCTCTGAAAGTACTCGACCTCTACAGCCGGCCCAGTAGTCTGAGTCACCGCTGTTACTGACTGTGCTGAAACGGGCTAGATCTGGTTGTTTCCCAATCCCGATCCTTTCCCCAAGTTAAGCGCTACGGGAGCTATGACATGTCTTTTTCCCGGTTAGAACCGACAAACAAGATATTCCCCAAGTCATCAAATCCATCGAAAACCTGAGCGCCCAACTGCTTGACTGCCTCCGAGCGAAATCCTATGATGACAAGGTCTGCATCCACGGAGTGCTGATTGATTGTCTCTTTGCTGGTACTTCCCTCCTCTTTAGCAATGAGTTGTACGTTATTAGCAGAAATAGGTAGTCGACCTTCCTTGATTTGTTCCAAGATCTTCTCTCGCTGCTCGGTCAACTCTTGTAGCGGGAATATGGCAAATATCTTGATTTCCGCCTCTCTCCAATCCGGATGTCCCATCAGCACAAATCCGATGAGGATCATTAGCGAAGCATTTTCGTAGTCACTTTGAGTGATCCAAATGTGAATTTCGTTTTTGTAACTAAAACTCCGCTCGGAAGTCGCGAGGATGCACACGTCAAAGTCCGCCGCTCTTACCAGTGGCATGTTTTCCAAAATCTGCTCATCACAAGGACCCTGAGCCCGTGAGTATTCAAAGAGATAGAGGTTGAGGTCCTTTCCGGAGACGCTCGGCAGCTGAATAGACTGTGCTACTGCGGTCGTAAAGGAAGGTGAGATAATGGTATCCAAGTAGACACGACTTTCGGCAACTTCCGCCCTGTCGATCAGCCGTTCCAGTTCTTTACGCGCTTGCTGATGGGAATCTTTGGAAACATAACCATTGATGTAGTGCAAATAAGTACCAAACCCATAGCGATGGGAGATCCAGGTCATGAAATCAAAAGCCGATGTCCGACGAAAGGTATCTTCAGAAATGCAGATGGCTGAGGGCCTCCAGGTATGGACCGTTTCCTTGTCCGCCTTTTGCAAGAACACCTGGAGTCGCCGACTCAGCTGGAATATGACGCCCTGAAAGATATTGACCATCCCCTGCTTGTTTTCGTTGTATTCCGTGATCAAAAAGTACAATGCAACCATAATGATGATGGAAAGGAAGGCGTAGCCTGGGTTCATCCTAAACATCAGATAGACACACATCACTGCTCCAAGCAAGGAAATCCACCATCGCGACTTGAAAGCGGGTCGATACGAGGGGTCCGCGGCGAAGTGCTGTAGAAATGAAATCAGACAAATCGTGCCATAAGTGACCATAAAGAACATGGAGATGATGGCCGCCACAGCGTTCACATCGCCCAGTAGAATAAAGAAAAGTGCCAGAATCACGGTCACGACCGTGGCCAAACGAGGCTCATTCTTACCCTTGGTCCCCCTGGCCAACATATGATTGAGGTACTTCGAAGGGAAGATGCGGTCTCCAGCGAGCGCCTGCAAGGTCCTGGGAGCGACCAGGATCGACCCCATCGCGCTAGAGATGGTAGCACAAGCTAGCCCTATGGGAATAATCGGCCCCCAAGCTGCAATCTGCGACATCACCAATTGATTGTCATCCAGGTCCTCCGGTGAGGCGGAAATCGACAGTTTAAACGCGATGAACAAGTAGATGACCATGCCGGAAAAAGTCGCTGATAGCGTTCCCAAAGGGATCGACTTCTTCGGGTCTCTCAAATCACCGGAAAGGCCAACCCCCGCGGTCATTCCAGTAAAAGCGGGAAAGCATATGGCAAAGACATAGAAAAAAGAATCGGGGTTTTGCACCTTACCCAGAAAATCATATCCGTCACCGGTGATCTGGTAGTCTGTCTGTCCTGCGAAAAAGAGCACCAGGGAGGAGGCCAGCACTGCGACCACAACGTACATCGCCTTGAGCCCAAGGTCTGCACCCTTCGTGAGAATGAGTACCGCCAATCCCACCAGCGTCGGGACACTCACCAGACGCTTATCTTCAAGTAAGATACCATACTGATCAAAGACCCATTCAAATACAGGATCAAATGCCTCGGCAAAAGCGATAACGTAAAACGCGACGGAGATGGCTTGCGAGAGATATAGTGCCAGACCAATGGCAGCACCAATATTGATTCCAAACGAACGGGAAATAATGTAGTACTCCCCTCCGCCCTCTACCTTTTGATTGGTAGCGATCTCGGCTATGGCCATGGCCGTAGGGATAGTCACCAGGTGACTGATCAGCACAATCGCCGCGGTGCCAAGGAAACCCACGTT
>JBCCXG010000628.1:0-4157 GCA_039191945.1 Bacteroidota bacterium | reverse complement strand
GATCTCAACTTCATTGTCTCCTCGCTGAAGGCTCTGCGCTTGCGCTCCAAAAAATCCAGCCCGGATCTGCGCCATGACTCCCGACAAGTTGAAACCCAACAGGTCGGCCTTGGGCTTCAGTGTCACTTTTAGCTCGGCCGCACCGGACATGTCCGTATCGGATACATCTTTGACGTCGGTTCGTAGTCTCATCTGCGCCTTCACCTCATTTTTGGCCCTTCGTAATTCCTCCACATCTTTTCCGATCATAGCGATGGAAATGGGCATGCCGAAGACGGCTGAGGTGGCGCCAATACCGTAGATCAATCGGGTCGCTTCGGGTATGGGTTTGCCTGCTGCGCGAATCTCATTGGCAAGTTGAAAGGAGCTGATGCCTCGGACTTCCCCGTCAAGGAAAGTGACTTTTACCTTACCTTGATTGTCGAGGGGTCCAGTGATTTGCTCGACGAATCGAACGACTTGCTTACCGTCCTTGCGGGTTCCCTCATACCCTTTGTTGACCAACCAAGCTGCTTCTTCGATATCGGATAATTTTGCCTTGGTCACCTCTACTGGAGTCCCTGGTGGCAACTCCAACTCGATGAAAATGGCGTCGTCGTCAAGCGTGGGGAAGAAGGTGAAATTGACCACTCCGGTGGGGAGGAGCGCGACGGTTCCAATCAGCATAGCGACGAAAAAAGAGGCTGCAATCCACCGACCGACACGCTTGCCATCGACAAAGGTCCGGAAAAGCGGCATGAAGATCTTGTTTTTTTGAAAGTCTACCAGCTGCGCAAAGAGCCGTTCCAGTTTCGTGAGCTGGGTGTCACTCTTTAGACCCTTCGAATGGGCGAGGTGGGCCGGAAGCACGAAAAAGCTTTCCAAAAGGGCGACAACAAGGACCGCGATGACGACAAAGGCCATTTCGCCGAAGAAGTCACCGGCCTGGGTGGGAAGGAACAAGAATAGCGAAAAGGCCACGGCTGTGGTCGTCAGCGAAACGATGACCGGCGTTACCATTTCTAGGGTGCCATCCAGTGCCGCTTTTACCGGTTTCTTCCCGAGTTCCTTGGCGTGACGGTAAATGTTCTCTCCGATCACTACGCCATCATCAACGAGGATACCTAATACAAGTATGAACCCGAAGAGAGATACCACATTAATGGTCATCCCACCAAAATCCGCCACGACAAACATGCCGATGATCGCCACTGGAATTTTCAAAGCGACCCATGTGGCCAGGTACCGGTCGAGGAAGAGTGAGAGGACAATCAGGACGAGGATGATTCCTACCACGCCATTATTGACCATCGTCTTCAGCCGATTGCGGAGATTGACAGTCCCATCCTCCAATGTTTGTAGATGAATACCCTCGTGTGAATCATTGAAATCGGTCAGATATTCATTGGTTAGCTCTGCGTTCCGAATAATGTCCTCGCTGGCCAGCGTGTAGACATTGACCACGACCATCCGTTGGTTTTCAAAGTACCGCGCATCAGCGTTGTCCTTGAACTGGTCCGCCACAGTGGCCACCTCCTGCAGGTATACTACATTGCCATCCGGATCTGCCCGGACGACGATGTTTTGCAAATCCTTAGCGTAGTAACCCTTGCTATCTGCCTTGATGGTGATGTTGGCTTCACCTGTTTCGATGCTTCCTCCGAAGGTCTCCAGGTTGGTGTTGCGAATAGCTAGCATTACCTGTTGAATGGACAGGTTGTGTGCGCGCAAGTCATTTTCCCGGATACGAACTTCGATTTCTTCATCCGGAACCCCCGCCACATACACCCGTGAAATCCCAGGCATATTCATGAGGTCGTCCCTGATCTCTTCGGCGTAGTCTTTCATAACCTGCAAGGGAAAGTCTCCTACCAAACCGAAGCTAACGGTCATGTCCTGGGGTTCGCGCTTCTCGATGGATGGTGGTTCCACCCCGCTCGGAAAGTCATTGATCTTGTCGACGGCGTTCTTGACCTCTACCAAGAGCTTGTTGGGGTCTGCATACTCTTCGAGCTCTACATTGATAATGGCCAGATTCTCCCTGGAGGCGGATGTGACGCGATCTATACCTGCTACCCCCTCTAAATTATCTTCGATTTTGATGGTGATGCCATCCTCCACTTCTGACGGACTAGCCCCGGGATAGGCGACCGTGACGTCAATGTATCGGACTTTTTGAGAGGGGAAGCTCGTGCTTCTAGTTCTCGACAGTTGCATGATTCCAATCCCCACGAGAAGGAAAAGGAAGAGGTTGACAAGTGTCGGGTATTGGATGAAGAATTTGATTAGTCCTTTCATCTGGCGGTTGCTTTAATACCCTGGATCGCCGACCGGACTGGGTCAGTAATGACCTTGTCACCATGGCTCAGCCCACCGACCACGACGGATGTAGCGTTATATGCCAGTAGCTCGACATCTTTCAGTTGGACGATGGAGTCTTTGATCAGATAGACCTGATTGTTGCGAGTAATGAGGTCTTTGGACAGCTCTACCGCGTTGTCAAACTCGGAGGTTCTCACCTTGCCTTCGAGGTACATGCCTTCTTTCAAGTCCACGCCTTGGACCGATAAGTACAGCGCTAGAGATTGACTTGAAGGGTCCAATCGCTTGCCAATTCTTGCGATCTTCGCTTGCCATTGACCCCCCGTGTCAGGAGAGGTAAAGGGGATCACTTGACCTATTTGGACCGAACCCATATCCGCAACCGATATGGACGCGAGGATTTCGTACCGATCCGTCCGGATAAACTCCCCCAGGGTTGCTCCCGGTCTGATCAGGCTTCCGATGTCAAATTGGGAAACGACGACAGTGCCGTCAAAGGGGGCTTTGACTTCATATTTGGACAGGTTCTCCTCAGCACTTTGGATGCTATAGTACAGATTGAAGATGTTGTTAGCCGAAAGAAAATACTTCAATTGGGGCGTATCAACTTCCGGTAATGGCAGGAGTTCCTGCTCGATGGAAAGATTCTCGAGGTATTGGTTCCAGATGGGGAACTCCGCAGGGTAGTCAATCTTGAGATCTGACATGACACGGACGAGAGAGGAGAGGAATTGGCTCTTTTGAGCGACGAGATTGTTCCTAAATTCATCATCGTCAATCCGGATCAGGACTTCCCCGGCCTTAAAATCAACACCCTCTTTAAAGGCTCTCCGAGTGGGGCGGGCCAGGCCTTGGACTTGAGCAACCACCTCGAGCTTTTGGGAGGGAATCACTCTTCCAGTAATGTTGATACTGCTTTGGACCTTGCTAGGCTCGACGCTTACGGTGTTAAAGGTTTCCGTGAAGACTAGCTTGGTTTCCTCGGTGCGCGCTTCTTCTTTTTTCGAAGAGCAGCTGACAATCATGACCAACAGTAGTCCGACAGTCAAAATCAGTGTGATTGATCTTCTGAGATTCATTTTTTTGATTTATTCAATTTGTTTTACTGTATGATATAATCATTTGATTAATTATGAGATAAAAAAATAGTTATGGTTTTTTCAAGTATAAATAGCTGATGATCATGTCTGGAATGAGGTCTCTACTCTCTTCGATCATGGCCGCGTACTCTTCATCACCAAGCTCCAACTTGTAGGACACAATTGACTTTGCAACGAACGGGAAGATCGTGAGTCCCATGAGATTGAGAATGAATTGTGCATGATGTACAGGCCTGATAATGCCTTGCTCTGCCAGATCCTTGAGTTCTTTCTTCAGGAAACTGAGGCTCTTTTCGTTTCGCAGCAATCGACTGACCATTTCGGGATTGTGCTGAGATTCGGAAAGTACAAAGTTTGGGACCTGCGGATTTTCTTTGAAGATGTCCAGGTAGATGGATACAAACTGACGGATCTTAACGTGGAGGGGTTGGTTGGATCCGAATATCTCATCCATGGATCGCGAGAAGCGTCTCATGCTCTCGCCAATGACGATTTCGAAGAGCTTATCCTTACTTCTGTAATAATAGTGGAGTGAAGCGATGTTGATCCCCGCTTCTTCAGCGATATCTCGCGTCTTCGTGGCGGCATACCCTTTAGTCACGAAAACCTTCGCCGCGGCCTGGCGGATTTTGTCTTCGGTAGAAAGGGTTTCTGACGTGATCGCTTGCTTATTCATTTTGCAATTATATCAAATCAATTAATATAATCAAATGATTAAACGGGTCTTAACTAGAATAGGGTTACGTTATTGGCGGG
>JBCCXG010000627.1:0-4158 GCA_039191945.1 Bacteroidota bacterium | reverse complement strand
TGGTTATGATCTCTCCGCCCTTTTGAGAGGTGAGTCGGCGGAGAGTCCGAGGTCTGATTTTTTCTACTATTCCGTGGGGGCAAAGCTGTTTGCAGCCCGCTCAGGGAAGTGGAAGCTACACCTGCAACAGGCCGAACCAGTTTTCTACGGGACGCCGACCGAGCCCCTGGAAGTGCCCGAACTTTATGATTTGGAGGCAGATATTTCGGAGAAGTATGACGTCGCAGCGGTAAATGGTGAAGTGGTGCAAGCGCTGCAACAATTGATCACTGAGCACCAATCCGGCCTCGGTGATGCGCTGCCCGACAACCTTGCGGCGAGGATCGAGGATGAGTAATTGAATAGAGGTGCGTCACAACGAAAAGCGACAAAACTTAAGAATTAGGTAAACCCAAGTGGTCGCGCGCGATGGTCTTGAGGGCATACATTTGTCCGAACCATTTACCCGAACCTGATCATGAAGAGATCCGCTTTCTATGTTACCTGTGCCTTGCTTTTGATGATGATCGGTCCATGGACCACGATGGGCCAGCAAATCGTTGTTGCACCCTATTTACAAGATGCCACCCCCACCAGCATTCATATTCTCTGGGAGACATCACAGGGCGGCGATTGTAAGGTAAAATGGGGTACAACCCGTGCACTGACCAATGAATCGGGTCGAGTATTTTCCATGATCAATGAAAGACCATCTCAAATCCATCGTACGCCTTTGGAAGCCCTGGAGCCATCTACGAAGTATTTCTATCAGGTTACCACCGGTGAGGCTACCTCGGACGTCTACCATTTCATCACGCCACCGCTTCCCGGGGAAGAGCAATCCTTCCAATTTGTAGCGATGAGTGATATGCAGCGCGACGATGAGCGGCCTAAGCAATTCAAAGAAGTGATAGAGAAGGGAGTGATCACCTATGTAGCCAAAAACCACGGAGAGGATTTGTCAGAAGCACTCAGTATGGTCATCATACCCGGTGATTTGACCAAAGATGGGGATGTCTACACGGACTGGACCGAGGACTTCTTCGGACAGTCGACGCAGTTGCTGCCCTACGTACCGCTGTATCCCGTACTGGGTAACCACGAAAGAAACAGTGACTACTACTTTAACTATTTCCATCTACCAGACAACGGTACACCCGGCTACATGGAGCACTGGTACTACAAGGACTATGGCAACATGCGCATCATCGGACTGAATTCCAACGAAAACTACTTGGTACAGGAGCAGCTGGATTGGCTGGAAGAGGTATTGGACGATGCCGAGGACAATGACCACATTGACTTCGTTTTTGCCCAATTGCACCATCCCTACAAGTCCGAGCTGTGGATCGATGGAGAGCGGGACTACACTGGCGAGGTCATTTTCCAATTGGAGAAGTTTTCCACCCGGACGGGTAAACCTACCATCCATTTCTATGGCCATACCCACGGATATTCCAGGGGTCAGTCGCGGGATCACAACCACCTGTGGGTCAATGTCGCCACCGCCGGGGGCAGGATTGATGGATGGGGAGAATACGCCCAGTCCAACTATGATGAGTTCTCAAGGAGCGACAGTGACTACGGGTTTGTGTTGATGCAGGTTGAGAGTGGGGATGACCCGAAGTTTAAGCTGGTCAGAGTGAGCCAAGGAGATGTGCCTAACCCTAAGGACAATGAGATCACAGATGTGATTGAAATCAAGCGCTACGCCAGTCCACCGGCGACTCCTCGCTGCATTGCTCCAGTGAAAGAGGCAAAAGTGCGACCAGACCAGGTCGTGTTGCAGGTTCATGATTTTGAGTCTGCCGACGGCAGCGAACATGGGCAGACCCAATGGCAGGTAGGTCGCGCGCACAACCTGACCAATCCGGATGTGGATGCCTGGCGGCACTACGAGGACTGGTACGGAGGTGAAGATCTGAACCAAGGCATTGACCTGACGGAGCTGCAAGTGCCCCGGTTGGAGCCTGGGACCACTTACTATTGGAGGGTCCGATATCGAACCAAAGGCTTGGTTTGGAGCGACTGGTCCGAGGTTCAGAAGTTTACTACTAAGTGAAAACCTATTCTGTAGGGGCACCCTTCTTTCGAGTGAAGGCTAGGAGAAGATCTTACGTCCCTGCAGTATCAATTCGGTGACAAACAGGGGAAAGGCCCAGCAAGCCCAAGTCAGCAAGGGTAGCGTTTCCTCGTAAGTGCCGAAATAGGAGTAAGGCAGGTAGTGGTCGAGCATTACAAATGCGATAAAGAACAAGGTGACCACGTAGCTGCGGACCATCCATTCCTGGTGTTGGTCAAATCGCTTCTTCACAGCGGCCGCGAAAGCCATGCCCGTGGTCCCGATCCATATGAAGGGCACTATCCCCAGGCTGATTTTGCTCATGAGGTTGTAGCCAGAGTAGACCGCGAGGTAGATCGCAGTGAGGGCAGCCAGGAAGATGCTGACCATGTACGCAAATCCGAACAGTCGATGTCCTCGGACGTAATTCGTTCTTAGCCGTTTGACGAATTGAAAAGGGCCGATCAACGTTGCGAAGATCCCAGTGACGACGTGCACGAAAAGCCATGGCGCTTTCGGCCAGTAATAATCGCCATAAACCGCTTCCGAGACGACAAGTTTAGGAAAGGCCTTGATGGTCAGGAAGTATATCACCATCATCGCCGTGAGCCCATAGATGAGGTACATGAGCCAAGTGGCACTAGGCTTTAGCGCACTACCTGATGATCGACTTTCCACCCATGCATAATAGGACCAAATGACGAAACTTCAACGCTTCGGCACCAAAAATTGCCACAGGCCATCAAAGCCACGCATGGCGACAAGGCCTTCTCACCCTGAATTCGCAACCAGCCCCGTGAATAAGCAGCGCAATGGTATTAAATTGGGAGGTGCGTTGTCGCTGCGCTCATTGCTCGTCTTACCCAATGACCTTACGATAACGCTCCTCAATAGACTTAACCATGAATAGAACACTTCTTCTGATTGCATTCCTTGTTGCTAGCGGCGTGGCTCATTCTCAGGCCGCGACATTATCGTTGAAATACCTGGGAACCGCGGGCTGGCAAATCAACGATGGTACGATCAAAGTACTGATCGACCCCTACATCACACGAGCCAAGCTGGGAACGGGGCCTGGGGTCAGTCCTGATGATGATCGGGCGACGGTCATGCGGTCGGACGTTTTTGTATCTGACACCCTAGGTATTGATAGCCTGGTCGCGGAGGCTGATTTCATTCTGGTGCATCATTCGCACTTCGACCACCTCGCTGATGTTCCTTACATCGCCAAAAAGACCGGTGCCAAGGTCATTGGCACGGAGACTACCTGCAATATCCTTCGAGCTTATGATATACCCGATGAGCAACTCTATCCGGTCAAAGGTGGGGAAGACTATCAATTTGAGAATTTCTCGATTCGGGTCATTCGGGGCATCCATTCTGCCCTGAACGGCAAGCATTACATTGATAATCGCGTTTATTCGGAAGTTCCTGAAGGCCCCTTGACAGTCTCGGAATTCATAGAGGGAGGTTCATTGATGTTCCTCGCGCGTTTTGCGCGGCATGAGATCATGACAATGGGATCGATGAATTTTATTGAAAGGGAAGTAGATGGCATCAGGCCCGACATCCTGCTCGCGGGCGTCAACCGGTCCCAGCTAGGCCTGTACAAATACAACGAGCGACTGGTTCGGGCGACACGCAATCCCGACGTGATCATCCCCACGCACTGGGACAACTTTCGGTTACCCTATGGATTTTCCCAGCAAACGGGTGTCGATCAGAAGCTGATCCCTTTCAAGCAAGCTGTGGCCAGGCTATCGCCCGATACCGAGGTGATTATACCGGAGCATCTAGGGACGATCTATTTCGACTAGCCCATGTTATGATGAGGTCGAGGTTGGTCTTGCTCTCTGATTTGTGGGGTGAATTGGACACCGACTGGGTGGCGCTTTACAAACAAGCCCTGGCAGGCGAATATGACGTCATTTACTTTGATTCCAGGGCTTTGGCGGGTATCGACTTACGACTCCAGCCCCAAGAGGAGATCCATCGGGCTTTTGTGAACGGAGGAATTGACCGGGCAGCCCACGCCTTAGTCAAAAATGACCCAAGAGGCGAAGTATTCATTGGTTGCAGCGTGGGCGGGGTCATTGCTTGGCGAGCTGCATTGCAGG
>JBCCXG010000626.1:0-4159 GCA_039191945.1 Bacteroidota bacterium | reverse complement strand
TGGACCTATTCTTGAAAGAGCGATTTGATCAATTTGGTCCCTACGAGGATGCCATTGATCAGCAAGGCGTATTTCTTTTTCACTCTGTGCTCTCTCCGTACATGAACATGGGACTACTCACCCCGGAGGAAGTCGTGCAAAGGGCCCTGGCACACTATCAGCAGCAAAAGACGCATTTCGCCAGCGTCGAGGGGTTCGTCCGTCAGATCATAGGTTGGCGAGAGTTTTTGAGGGGCATCTATCACCAGTACCACGATGACCTGTATGCCAACTTTTTCCGGCACGAGCGGCGTATGAAGGATTGCTGGTATGAGGGTACGACCGGGATACCTCCTTTGGATGACAGTATCCACAAAGCCCAAAATTATGGCTACACTCATCACATTGAGCGACTGATGGTGCTTGGTAATATCATGTTGCTCTGTGAACTGCATCCCGATGAGGTCTATCGATGGTTCATGGAGATGTACGTGGATTCTGCGGACTGGGTGATGGCGCCCAATGTCTATGGTATGAGTCAGTTTGCAGATGGCGGGATCTTTGCGACCAAGCCTTACATCGGGGGCTCCAATTACATCCTCAAGATGAGCAACTATTCAAAAAAGGGAGATTGGCCTGATACCATCAATGGGCTATACTGGCGTTTCATCGATCGAAACAGGGAGCTATTTTCCAAAAACCCAAGGATGTCGATGATGACGAGAACATTGGATAAGATGAATTCCGAAAAGAAGGAGAAGATCTTTGGTCTAGCCGAGGCATTTATTGATAAGGTCAGCCTTTGACCTAAAAATCCATAAACTAAATAACTCTACTATTCAACTCTTCAACACCCTCAACTATTCAACTTACCAACCCACTCCAAAAATTACCTACTCCGTCGACACCTTTCTGAGCAGTACTTCACCTCATCCCAGACCTTTTCCCATTTCTTACGCCAGGTAAAGGGTCGATTGCAGACGACACACACCTTCGTGGGGAGATCGCCTTTTTTTCTCATCGTCGCTTGGTCAGTTTGTTGAGGCTGATCATCCGTTGCTGAGGGCTCTTGAACCGATGATCGTCTTCTTCAGTTTTGGTGGCGTCGTGCTTGGTCTTCCGACCTTGAACCCGCTTCCGCCAAAGGTTAAAACTGGAGCGCTTCATTTCTCGACGCATCAGGGCGATCACTTCTTTCTCCGGCAGGCCAAATTGCCGCTCGATGGCATCAAAAGAGGTGCGATCCTCCCAGGCCATTTCTATGATGCGATTGATTTCTTCTTCAGTCAGCTCTCTCTTCTTCATTTTGCTTCGCCAATATCTTTCGAGCTTCTGTCTTGACCCTTGGGTCTTTCTTTTTTGCCCAAAGGGCTTTGGAGGCAGCACGGTATGTCGCCTTGATATCGACGAGGGGCGCAGGGTAATCCTCGCCTATCGTGCAATGGGCCATTTGCTGATCCATTGGGGTCATGTTCCAGGGCTCGATGATCAAATCATTCGATACTGCAACCAGTTCAGTTACCCATTCCCTTACAAAATGTCCTTCTGGATCGTTGTCTTTTTGCTGTTTTTGCGGATTGTAGATGCGGACGGTGTTATAGCCAGTGGTCCCGGCTTGCATCTGAAACTGCGCATAGTGGATACCCGGCTCGAAATCCAGAAACTGACTGGCCAGGAAATCAGCCCCGCGTTTCCAATCCAACCATAGGTGATGGGTCAGAAACGAGACGACCATGGACCGCATCCGAAAGTTGAGATAGCCGGTCGCACGCACGCACCGCATACAAGCATCGATCAGCGGATAGCCCGTGCGTCCCTCTTCCCAGGCGATGTACCGCTCTTCGTCCCATTCCGTGCGGAGGTCATTGTAGCCGGGGTTGATATTTTCGGTCTCATAGCGGTCCATCATTTCAAACTTCTGGATGAAGTGACAGTGCCACCTGAGTCTGGACATGAAGGAATTGAGGTCTCGCTTTTGCTTGCTCTCCTTTTTAGCAGTGTAGGCCGCCTGGTACACTTGTCTCATCGATAGGTTGCCCCAGGCAAGATGAGTCGATAGCCGGCTGCAGCTGTTGCGACTCTCCAGCGGCTTGGAGATGTGTTTGTTGTAGTTGCTGACTCGGCCAGAAAGAAAGGACGCCAGGTACTGGTGGGCAAGACCTTCTCCACCTTGCTGAAAATCGGGATGGACCTGGGTGATCTCAGAAGGAATCTGCGCTGGCTTGATCGCTTCCAGCAGTTCCTGGGGCAGTTGTACACCTTTGAGTCGGGCCATGGGAGGTTCCGCAGTAGGGGAGGACATGGTACCGTACCAGTGCTTAGGCCAGTTGTTGCGTTTTTTGATCCCTCTGATTACGCCAGCATAGGGCGATTCGTGCCAGGGGACTCCCTTGTCTTTGCAAAACCTGGAAACCGTTTTGTCCCTTTCATAGGTCAGGGCAATGCCAGTTTCTGCGTGACTGTAGATACTTTTTATTTCGTACCGCTCCGCGATCTGCTCGATCGTCGGCAGTACTTCCGCGTGGATCAGGTACAAGTGGGCCTCCACCCGTGCAAGTCGATCGTTCATGTCCTGCACTGACTGGTACACAAATCGCCAGTGTCGGTTGTCACTCTGGGGAGCCTCCATCAGGGAGGGCTCAAGGAAAGCCATCAATAAGACCGGCAATCCGTCTTCGATGGCCCGCATCAGTGGCTCGTGATCTTGCAGGCGGAAGTCACGCTTGAACCAGACAATATTGATGGGCTCTCTCGCTGTCACGACCGGTGATACCACGCCCATAGGATAAGCATAGGATGGATGATGAGCAATCGGAGCCACCCCACCCAAATTGGGGCGCAAAGTCCGTCGGGAATGCAGCCACCAATCTGAATGAAATAGACGTGCGAAGGGATGAATGCTACCAACATCGCGATGATTCCAAAGGCCGCATATTTTCGACTGGCGGGCACAATCAGACCCACCGCCAGTATGATCTCGGCGATCCCGGATACGACATTGATCAGATCAGGCCATGGCAAGTAGTCCGGTATGAGCGGAAGGTAAAAGTCGGCGTCACGGAAGTGATTGATACCGGCTATGAAGTAGAAGGTGGTCATCACCCAAAGGCTGATTTTCTTCACAGCAGCTGCCACCGTTGCTGGCGGTACGTCTCCCGCAGGATTAGAAAGAAGGGCACCCACCAGATCAGGTCATTAGTGATCAAGGTATATCCGAAGCCTGCTGGGGCTGCACCGGTGTAGTAGTTCATGACGAAGCCCAGCGGTCCGAAGATCTTCCCCAAGAAACCCACAGCGATGATGGGCCAGTGCCTTACGGGGTCAAAGCTCGCCCACCAGTAGCCCAGGCCATAGACACCGATCACCATGCCCATGCCTTGCCAGATCATCGGGTGGTTCAGTGTCTCCATGCCGGTCAGCTGAAAGAACTGGTGTGGTAGCAAGACCGCCCAGGCGCCCCAGACGATGTTATAAACGGCCGCGATTTTGAGTGTAAGCGGCATCCAATTCGGCAGTGTATTTTGATTTTCCATCAGGGAAGAAAACTGCACTACCCTGCCAAGGGTTCAACTTTTCTAGTGGCCTAAATTCTCTTCCTGATCTTGGTCGAGCCAGGCGTCAGTCCATCTTGCGGATCATATCTTCCAAATCCGTCAGAAAGTAGGAGCCCTCGAAATCACCGCTATTGTAGATCGACTTCAGCTCCTTCAGCTGTTCACCATCGTCTTCCAGTTTTAAGGCTTTGGTGATATAGACGGCAGTCGCAACGTCTACGGGATTGATCTTGATGTTTTCGGATTTGATCCATCCGGAGGTAAACCAGGTGTCATCCGATCGCATCCCTTTGAATTCGACAAAAGCCCCTTCACCCTTCACTCCGATCACGTCAAACTTGCCAAAGTCTTTGTCCGACTTCGTTAAGATATCCGGGCGTCGATAGACGGGTGTTTGCTCACGCAGTATGGCGGCCGGTTGCCCGCCCACCAAAATGAAGTCTTCCAGTATCCAGCCCTCATTACCGTCCAGGAGCTTGATCTTTGCCCACTTCTGATCATTTTCTTCAGTCTCGATGACTTGCGACTCACCCAGGTACTCAAATCGCTCGCCCAAGGATACAGTAGTGACGCGCTTGGCTTTGGTGCCAGGCTCCACCCGTACGCTGACCGCACTTTTCCAGATG
>JBCCXG010000625.1:0-4170 GCA_039191945.1 Bacteroidota bacterium | reverse complement strand
TGGTGGCACTAAGGTATGCCTTGGACATCGCAGGTGAATCCGCGCGAAAAGAGCGCGCCGTTCGTATGAACATCACAACAGGCGATCTGAGCAAACAAGTCATCCAAAGAAGTAACGATTGGTCTCAGGTCAGGCCTGAATGGGGCTTGGCAGGTTGCTCTTCTTTCATTGTAGCCCCACGGCACCGAACAGAGCAATTGGACTTTGGAGCCAAGGCATTTATGCACTGTTACGACTGGAGGAAAGACACCACGTTCAGTGTACTGGAATTGATCATGACGGCTCCTATGGTAGTGTCCAGTTGGATCAACCTACAGTACTACGCCTCTGCAGTAGATAATAAGAAGTTCGGCTCTGGCAACAAGACGCTGCACAATGTGGTAGGTGGACTAGGTGTGCTAGAAGGCTTTGCGGGTGACCTGAGGGTGGGACTACCCATGCAATCCGTGCACGATGGCGACAAGTATCAGCACGAACCTCAGCGCCTAAATGTCATCATCGAAGCTCCTGTCGACGAGATGAGTAAGATCCTGGACAAACATGCGTCCATCAAAGACCTCTGTGACAACCAATGGATATACCTCTTTGCCATGAACGAGGAAGGCAAAGTGACCTACAAGTACATTGGAAACCTGCAATGGGAAGTCATATAGAAACCAAAAACTCCTCCCAAGCAACGACAGACTAAAGACGGCACAAAAGGAGTTGCCCTATGTGATGAATATGGGCGTTAGCTGCTCTAGCAGTTAGCGCCCTTTTGTTTCGCAATCAGTACAAGAGAGTCTTTGTCATCGAATTCTGCGTAGGGATCGAGCAGGAGGATTTCGAAATGTGGTTCAAAGGTGGCTCTCAAGCTCTCTTCGGTGTGATAATTCACAAACATTCCCTTGAATACCTCGGAGCCCTCGCCAGCCCAAAAAGAATGACAAATTAGCCCCGGTTCATTCAACAACTCAACCTGCCGTGTCACTGATTCTGCCAATTCTTCGTCTTTGAGATGGTGCAGCACCTTATTGGAATAGACCCCATCGAACTTTTTCTCAGTGGCCAATGATCGGGCGTCCAACTGCAAGAAATCCCGATCTGGAAATTTCGACTGTAGGCGTTTCAAGAATTCCATTGAGAAATCAGAGCCGGTGACCTGATAGGTTTCTGCAAGGATTTGCCAGTCCGTACCAGGCCCTGAGCCGAGCTCAAGTAGGGTGGATCCGGAGGGAAGAAACGGATGCATCTGCTCGATCAATTGGCGACTGTTGACATCTTTGGCCAACTCAATATATTCGTTGACAGATGCTTTTGTATGGTAATATGCTCCCATTTTAGTTCAGGTATCATGTGACATGACAATCCACTTGGCGCTTTGGATTGCCATCTATTGGGCCCCAGCGCCATGGTGGGCGGCTGCCATTAAATCAAGTCACTCAGCGCTGCATTCAAGTTCGGGAATTTGAAGGAGAATCCTGCTGATTCAAGTCTCTCGGATTTGAGATATCGCCCATATAGTACCAGGTCTGGATCCGTCTTAAAAACAATCCTGGCCCCCAACCGGATCATCCATGCGGGCGCGGCAAGGCCAAACGGCATGCTCATCGCCTGGCGAAGTTGCTTCATAAAATCGCGGTTGGAAAGGGGGTTTGGGGCACTGGCAATGTACGCACCCTCAAAATGCTCATTGAGAATAGATTGAAGAATGAGCTCATTTAGATCGTCTTCGTGAATCCAACTCATGCCCTGCTTACCCTGTGCCACTCGACCGCCTATTCCCATCCGGACGATCTTTTTCAATTGGGGCAGGGCTCCACCCTCCTTGCCAATCACAAAACTGGTTCTCAACCTCACACCTCGTACACCTCGCGGCAGGGAGTCAAGAAAAGCTTTTTCCCACTGCTCACCAACGAAAGGCGCCAGACCATACCCAAAGCTTGAAGACTCAGTACAACAAGTGGAGGGCGGATCTCCGTAAATGTGGGCCGTTGACATCTGCACCCAGACAAGGGGTGGGCGTTGCACCTTGGTGAGCGCCTTACCAAGAGCCCTTGTTGAAGCTACTCTGGACCTGAGGATCAAATCACAATTGTCTGGCGTCTTAATGCAATCAACCGTCTTACCTGCCAGATTAACCACCGCCTTTGCGCCCTCCAGGGCCTCTACCCAATCACCCAAAGAGCGCCCGTCCCAGGGTAGGAAAGTAAAGGGAATGGCGCCCTTAGGTTCATTGCGAGCGATCAAGATGGGTTCAAAGCCTTTGTTCGCCAGGTACTTCGCGAGGCTCATCCCAATGAAACCCGTGCCTCCAGTAATTACGACTTTGTCCATATACTTTGATTGTTGATGTCTACAGGGAGAACTAGGCGAATAGGCCTGAGGGTTAATATGACTTATCTCAGTCGAGCACAAACTCATCCAGCTCAAGCGAGCTCGTCCAAAGTGGGCAGGACCGGTTCAGGAGTACCCGACGTACCAACTAGTGCCCATTCCCTCATTGATCAGGTTCATTCCGTTTACGGTCAAGCCGATAACGGGTTTTGAGGCAGAATGGCAGCCCCTATTTTTCTTTACGGTGCAATAAATCCTAATTTTAGTCATGCCTTCGAAAAGGAAGATTGTCATTGCGTTTGCCATGGTCGGCGCCCTACCGGTGGCCTTGTTCGTCCTCATGGACATGGCCAATGGCGAAGTGCCCGAGCTAACCACCCCCTACCTGCGATACATTGGGAATGAGCTCTTGGTAAGTATGAGCACAACCGGACTCATCTCCCTCTCAGTCTTAACCATCGCCGTTCCCATCCTGGAAAAGTATGTGCCGTGGGACGAAAATCTCTGGAGACGGGTGGTCACTGAGTTCTTTCTGACCGAAGCAGTTGCCATGGTCTCAATGGTGTTGATCATACTACTCTATATTTTCGTGGGGTACCACGATTTTACCGTCGGCAGTGAAGCGTTTTGGACGCACCTCAAGACACAACTTTTTGTCACTTTTGTGATGAACCTGTTTTTGGTCACGGTCTACGAAGGAATCGTGCTTTTTACGCATTGGAAGGAGTCCCTCATTCTCAATGAAAAGCTAGAGAAAGAGAGTATCGCCTCGAAATTCGAAGCACTGCAAAATCAGGTGAACCCGCACTTTCTTTTCAACAGTCTGAATACGCTGTCCAATCTGGTCCATGAAGACGCGAATCGGGCGGAGGACTTCATCGATGAATTTTCGCACGTATATCGCTATGTGCTCGAGACCAAAGATCAAATGGTCACTTCAGTGCAAGAAGAGGTCGAGTTTGTGAGGTCGTACCTCAAGTTGTGTAAGATCAGGTTTGGAGAAGCCTTACAATCCGATATTCAGCTCGACATCAACCAACTGGAGCAACTGATCCCGACACTGGCCTTGCAAACGCTGGTCGAAAATGCCATCAAGCACAACAGAATCACCAAGAAGGATCCATTGCATATCTCGATCTACAACGAAGGCGACAACCTCGTCGTACAAAACAACTTCCAGCCGCTTCCGGAGAAACCGGCCTCCACGGGAATTGGCCTCCAAAACATCACGGATCGCTATCATTTACTGTCTGAAGCGGAACCTTGTTTTCGATTGCAAAATGAACACTACGTGGCCAAGTTGCCCCTAATCAAAGCCTCATGAGCATTCGCGTGGTTATCATAGAGGACGAAGACCATGCCGCCCAAAAATTGGAAAGAGCATTGGGAAGAACCGGAGAAGACCTCGAACTATTGACTCGTCTGGATAGCGTAGCCTCCTCCATTGGCTGGCTATCTCAAAACAACGCCGACCTTATCTTTTGCGACATTCACCTAGGTGACGCCAATAGCTTTGAGATCTTCAAGAAAGTGGTGGTGAAGACTCCGATCATCTTTACCACCGCCTATGACCAGTACGCTATACAGGCTTTCGATGTCAACAGCATCGACTACCTTCTCAAGCCCATCAAGGTCGAGGACTTGACCAAGGCGATCAACAAGTTCAAGGAGCGCCGGCAGTCACCCGGTGCACTCCCCATTGACCGACTCATGCAAGCGCTAGAAGGCGGGAAGCAGCCGTCTTTCCAAAAACGATTTATGGTTCAGTTTGGTGAAGAGATTCGCACGGTCGACATAGAGGAGGTGGCTTACTTTTTTGCGGAGGGAAAGTACACGTATCTCATCACGCATGAC
>JBCCXG010000624.1:0-4172 GCA_039191945.1 Bacteroidota bacterium | reverse complement strand
GGCAGATGAGGGGTACTACACGATTGATTCCGAGCGACCCAAACCCATCGGAGCGATCATAGAGAAGCCGGCGCTCTACGAGTATCTCAATGCCCAAAACAACCTAAAGACCTTTTCTGCGGTGAAAGGCGTCAGTTTAGGCCAGGATGAGATCTGCAAGAAACTGATCCAAGTAGGCCTCTCGCCAGAGCGTAGAGATCCAGTAAGGAATTACTCTCTAGGTATGAAACAGCGATTGGGCATCGCCATCGCGCTCTTGCATGACCCGGAAGGGTTGATACTGGATGAGCCGTTCCTAGGGTTGGATCCCAAAGGAATGGCGGATCTGTCTAAACTTCTACGAAACCTGGCGCTTGAGGGCAACTTGATGATTTTGCTTTCTTCCCACCTGATTGACCACCTTCGAGTCATATGCGATCAATTCTTTGTGATGAAGCAAGGATGTATTGTCCAAAGAGGGGACTTGGAAGAAGTGATGTCAGCCTATCCTTCGAAGTACTTTATTGGCGGTACAGATTTACCCTCGGCCTTACGGCGCCGGCAGGTAGCCCATATTGAGCATGGGGAGGGTGTCGTGGTGGAAATGACCGAGGAGCAAGTCAACCAACTGATTAAGGACCTGATCATGGAAGGCAAGCAAATCAATACGCTGAAATCCACCGCTTTTGACGAGATGTACGTTGTAGAATGATACCACTGCTCAAGGTCGAATGGTTTAAGATCCTCAGGCAGAGACGTACTTATTATGGTCTGGCCGCTTTGCTCATCCTGGAGATTGTCATTCTTTTCGTGTCAGGCTATCAGGGCAAAGAGATCCTCGACCTGTTGCTTTCGGAACTGACGGAGAACTTTTTTCTTGCTGGCAATCTGATGAATGCCAATCTGGTATTGTACCTGGTCCTGAACTCCTTTTGGTTCAACTTCCCTTTGATCTTGATGATTGTGGTGTCGGGATTCCTAACTACGGAATACAAGGATCGTACGGTGCAGGCCAAGGTCTTACAATCCATTGCCAAAAGGGATCTGATCTTGGCTAAGTATGGGGTTGCGATCTTTTTCACGCTGTTTGTACTTTGCATTATGGGCGGTGTCGCTAGCATGGCGGCCTACCTTTTCTTTGGGTCTGGGGATTTGATAACTTATTTGGGAGGGGTACGCTTTTATGAGCAGGCTGACGCGGCTCAGCGGCTGTTTCATGCTTTCTGGTCAGGATCTGTCGTGATGATTTTCTACAGTGTTGCCAGCTTAACTTTTGGCATATATCTCAAGGAGCCCACCACCACGTGGATTGTGTCTGCTTTCTTCCTGACCTTGTGCAATATTGTGCTCAAACTGGACCTACCCTTCTTTCAAGGTTGGTTTTTCCCTCAGCTCATTGACACCTGGCAATACATGTTTTATGACCCTATACCCTGGCCACACATCTCCGTTCAACTGTTGATCTTGCTTGGATACATCGTCCTTTTTATCGCCTTAGGGGTGGTCCGTTTCGAAAGGAGTGATTTAGAATGAGAATGATCGGTTTTTGGTTATTGGTACTCGCCGGTTATACATCGGAGGCACAAGGTATTGACCCCAACCTCCTGAAAATAAAGTCAACCTTAGATCAGGTCGAGGAAGCCCGTGCTACAGCCACGCTCTCCCTGGATGTTGACTTCATTTTTATGCCAGAAAAGACCGCTCGGCTGCATTATCAAAAAGGGCGACCCATCGATTACGAAGCGGAGCACTTCATTATGCTCCCCAAGAGAGGATTAGACTTTTCATGGGATGACCTTTTTGCGACGAAGTTCTTCACGGTCGACAGAGGAGTAGAGGAGATGCCGGGCAAGGTCCTAAAAGTGCTCCATGTGATACCGACCGATAGCAAGGCCGATTTCGCCTTGATGACGCTAAAGCTGGACACAGTGCATCGACAGATTCACTTTGCCGATATTGTTACCAGAAATGATGGAGCCTTTACAATGGAGTTTGAATATATCGACAGAGACATTTTTCCTGTACAGGTGGTGGTGTTCTTTGAGATGGAGCGGATCAAGCTTCCCGTCCAATTCATGGGCAAGGATGTACAAGTCGACCGTCAGGCGTTGAAAGCCCCAGGCAAGAAGACAGGTAAGATCACTCTGGCCCTGGAGTGGGATTATCTCAGATAATGGAAGGCCCTCCCTCTAGAAGGGCCCTGACTCATTGATTTTTTCGGCTTGCAGATTCGCTCCGGGCATTTCACCTCGAATACCGTGCTGGTTGGTTTTGATGTATCCAGGCAAGAGTTCGTACCAGTCCATGGTGAGGTTGTCCGGCACATTGTCACCTGTGACTCGCGTCCACTCTTGCAATACGCTTTGCAATCGCATCAGCTCCTCTCGGTATAGTGGGTCGTTGGCCACATTGGACCACTGATCAGGGTCTTTGGATAGGTCGTAAAGCTCTTCGGATGGCCTGGGCGCCAAGAAAATGTCAGCTTGCGCAGGGGTGATCGTGGCATCTTTCTTGAGGGCTGTGAGATCGGCATGAGATGGACTCCCGACGGCATCAGCCGGACCCATTTGAGGAAATTGAGGACGGGCGTTGAGGATGTACATAAAACGGGTGTCTCGGACCATGCGCTCGTGCGCTTCGTAGTCATGCCAGTTATGTTCAGCAAAGACGTAATTGCGAAAGGATTGGGCAGGTGCCCGCAGCAGCCTGGCAAAGCTCTTGCCTTGAAATTGTTCGCTTCGTGAGACTCCGGCAAGATCGGTGATCGTCGGTGCAATATCTATCGCACTGACCAGCGCGTCAGACGTGCCTGACTTCACCTCTGCGGGCCAGCTTACGACAAAAGGTGTCTTCATGCCTCTATCGTTGACCCGCGTTTTACTATGGGGAAAAGGACGCCCATTGTCCGCCATGATGAGAATGAAGGTATTGTCTATGACGCCTTGTTCGCTCAGCTTTGCCGTGATGGTGCCGATGTGATGATCAAATCGAAAGATCTCATCGTAGTATTTGGCCAGGTCAGATTTGGTGCTGTCGGCATTGGCCAGGTAGGGGGGAGGAGTGATGGCCGATCCCTGGTGCGTCCCAGAGAAATCATTGGGACCCCAAGCCCTATGAGCGTCAAAGGCCGCAAACCAAAAGAAAAAGGGCGTACCTTCAGGTCGCTCCTCCACAATTTGCAGCCACGCATTTTCGCCACCGTTGCCAACGGATGGACCATCGTTGATCATCCGATCAAACCCTCTTTTTACGTAAGGTCCGGAGTGGAATTTGCCTGAGTGTGCGGTGTAGTATCCTGCTGCTTTGAGGAGTTCTGGAAATGACTGCATATCAATCGGTGGCTGGGTGTGTAGCTCCGCGGCACCCGTATTGTGAGGATACCTACCGGTGAGGATACTGTTGCGACTGGGGCTGCACGAACTGGCCGTGAGATAGGCATTGTCAAATCGCAATCCATTCGCAGCGAGTCGATCAATGTTGGGGGTCTTCACGTCGGTGTTGCCGTAGGCGCCCAGATCATCCCAGCTAACATCGTCGGCGATAAAGATGATGAAATTAGGTGGCTGATTTTGGGCCAATAGGTTCGTCGTAGCGCACAGAAGGAACAGGGTGAGGATGCTTCTCATGGGATAAATTAATTGGGTTAGAACAGTCAGCCGTCTGGCTAAAGATAATAGTGCCCCACGTAGAAGCGACCCTGCAATGTCAGGGAATTGCTTAAATTCCTTCGCAAACAAATACCCAATGAAAAGACCTGGTTACGCTTTAGCCCTACTTACGCTACTTTTCTTTTTTGTCTCCTGCCAGTCAGCCGAGCGCGCTACTAAGAACAACCCGGACGAGGAAGAGTGGATGGCACTCTTCGACGGGACAAGCATGGACCAATGGATCCCCAAGGTCAGAGGGTATGAGATGGGCGTGAATTACAAGGATCGGTGGAGGCTAGAAGACAGCTTGCTCGTCGTTCGGTATGATCCTGCTGATACTTTCAAAGGGGATTTTGGCCATCTCTACTATGATCAGAAGTTCTCTCACTATCGGCTACGGGCTACCTATCGATTTGTTGGGCAGCAAATGACTAACGGGCCCGGCTGGGCGGTCAGAAACAATGGCTTGATGCTCCACTGTCAAGATCCACGAAACATCGGTTTCGACCAGGATTTTCCTATCAGCTTGGAGATGCAACTTTTGGG
>JBCCXG010000623.1:0-4174 GCA_039191945.1 Bacteroidota bacterium | reverse complement strand
GTCCGTATACTGTACAGATCAATGTGGCAGATGGATGTGATCCTCCGCTTGTGAGTAGTGTGACGTTTACATGGACGATCACACTCCCCAACTTGGCCCCTGAGGTTACTTCGCCTGGCGATCAGGTCAGCAATGTGGGTGACGAGATTGCGCTGCAGATTGCGGCACAAGACGATGCGCCTTGTACAGGATTGTCTTATGAGGCGACAGGTCTACCTGCCAGTCTGAGTATCGATCCGGGTACAGGACTAATCTCAGGAACGTTACTTGAAGGTGATGCCTCAGAGACGGCTTATCAGGTGCAGGTGACGGTAGCAGATGGTTGTCAACCTCCTTTGGCTCAAAGCATCTCTTTCACTTGGACGGTTGAGACACCAAACGTGGCCCCTGAGGTTACTTCTCCTGGTGACCAAGCCAGTGAAGAGGGTGATGAAATTTCTTTACAGATCGTCGCAACTGACGACGAAGACTGTGGCGCATTGAGTTATACGGCATTGGGTCTCCCTGCTGGTTTGTCAATCGATGAGGCATCCGGATTAATTACAGGAACGATTGAGAAGGAAACGGTGGCGGATAGTCCCTATGATGTGACGGTAACGGTAGCAGACGCTTGCGATCCAGCGTTATCCCAGGAGATCAGCTTTAGCTGGGCGGTCACGACACCTGTGATTGGACTCGATGGTTTGACAATTACCGCAACGCTACAAAACAACGCGACACATGGAGGGGATTATGCCGTGAAGCTCTATCCTTTGGGCTCAAACGTTCCAACGTATGATTTGATCCTCAGTGCGGATAATAGTGGCACAATGACGACAACGGGTATTGCGGCTGGTACCTATCAGCTGGCAGTGAAGTTCCCGAACTCGTTGCAGGTCGTCGTTCAGGTAACTGTAGAAGAAGGTTCAACCACAGTCGATGTGGGTGAGTTGCCCATGGGCGATGCCAACAATGACAATGTGGTAAGTTCACCGGATTTCTCTCTAATGGGCGCGACGTATAACCGGTCCGTTGGGAGTCCAGGATACGATGGAAGGGCCGATTTCAACGGGGACGATGTGGTTTCTGCCGCGGATTTCTCCATACTGATTTCGAACTTTAATCGATCTGGAGAGGTGCCCAGCGCCAATTAAGGACAAGATTTTTATGGAGGTCTCCCGGACGAGGTTTGGGAGACCTCATTTTTAGTATACAAACCAAGCACATTATTATACTACATAGACAGACAAACCCATGAGACACCCAAAACAAAAACCTACACAAGGAACGAAGGGCATAACACCGTTACATATGGTGTTAATGTCAATGACGTTTCCTTTTTTGCGCTACTTGGCATCTATTGGTCAGGGATCATTGAAAACCCAGCCATTACAACTACCAAGGGTGGTACCATTGGTGGTATTTTTTCTTTTGGTTTCGGTGGCCACCATGGCCCAGACGAACCTCTCGATGCTAGCCACCCAATCTCCTGTCTTCGTCGGAGACGATGTATCCGTGACCATACAGGTTGAACCTACCATGTTGCCCACGACGCTGGTTGAAGGTCACCTGAGTTTTGGTTCTTCGTATTTGAAGGTCAAGACCTCGGAGATGGGTGAGTTCGTGCCCGATATAAGCTACACTGTCAATTCGGACTTGACGACTTTTGGTGACCCGGTTTTTGATAACTCTACTGGGCAGATCGTGTATTCTGCAGCAGTGGAGCCACCTGGTTTGGGTCAACCCTTCTCTCTGTTGACCATACACTTCACGGCTGTGGCCCCAGGCGAGGCAAATATTGATTTTGTCGCTGGCACCAATGTGGTTCCTGATGCCGTCGGAACAACAACAGGTACTTCCATTTCTGTACTGAATACTGCGCCAGTCATATCAGCAATTGGAGATCTTACCATCGCTGAGGCACAGGTAGGTGCCAGTGTTCCAATTTCCATTACGGATGCGGATGGTGATAACCTCACGGTATCTGTCAGCTCGGTCTCCGAGGAGCCGGAAGCATTGCAAAGTACAAATGCTACCCCGCAAGTAGATCCTTTTCCCACAACTGCAGAGGGTTTCTTGTCAGAGACAAATGTGTCCATGGGGCCAGGAACTTATGCTTCGGATCTTGTTTTCAATCCCGTTTTTGGAGACGGCGGAGGAGCCGATGGAGATGGCAGCGGCACTTATACCATTACAGTTAGCGTTGATGATGAGGATGGCAACACGGTCGTTGAGACTTTTACGTTGACCGTGAATGACGCGGCACAGCCGATTGCGTCGAATGCGGTGACTCGAATAGAAGCTGAGTCTTTTGATAATCAAGGTGGTGATGGCCTGGGGAATGACGACGGCATTGGTGTGGAAGTAAATCAATCGGGCGTAACAAACATCGGCTTTACCAATAATGGAGATTTTGCAGAGTATTTAGTCGATGTCGAGGCTGGTACTTACACACTGGACTTGAAAGTCGCGAAAAATGGTTCAGGAACAAATCCTAACGTTAAGATGGACATCAACAGTGGTGATGCCTCGATTGTGGTGTTGGGTACTGGCGGATGGCAGAACTATGAAACCGTTTCTGCGCAGATTACTTTTTTGACCACGGGAGAACAAATCTTGAGATTCGATTGGTCGGGTCCTGGTTTCCTCTTCAACATGGACTACTTCGATGTGATCCCAACGGATGATACACCTCCCGTCATTACGCTAAATGGTGATAATCCTTTAGCGTGGTTCTTGGGCGAACCTTATGTAGATCCGGGAGCAACGGCTACTGATAATGTAGACGGCGAATTTGACCTTACAGGGGATGATATCGACGACAGCGGCGTGGATGTAAATACATTGGGCGAGTACTCAGTCTTCTACGATGTCAGCGATAATGCGGGCAATGATGCCGCACAAGTAGTGCGTACTGTAAATATCGTTGAAATGCCAGTCGCACCAGGGCCACTGGATTGTGATGTAGCAGGCGGTAGTACAATTTTGTATCGAATTAATGCGGGTAACCCGGCAACGGTGACGCCAAGCGGTATGAATGAAGAACCGTGGGTATCAGATGCCAACTTGCCTTTCCGTACGGGAGGAAACAGTACTTTCGGTCCAGCTAATTTCACAGCCGTTCTCGACAATGTCCCTGCTGACAAAGTCGAGGGAAATGGTCAGAGTGTATTTGATCAGGAGCGCTTCGATAATACGGGAAATGGCATGCAATATGCGCTACCTGTGGAGCAAGGTGCTGAGCTAAAAGTAAGCTTGCTTTTGATGGAAGGTTTCTTCCAGAACGACGATGCCAGGGAGTTTGATGTGATGATCGAGGGCGTGACTCCGGCGGAGTTTGATGGACTCAATCCGCATAAAGATGCGGGTGGGAGGTACATTGGATATGTCAGAGAATATACGCTCAATGCCGGTGACGATATTTTGAATATTGATTTTATTCCGGTCAAGGAGAATCCAGCCATTCGCGGTATACAGGTTTGCGAGGTGACCGCTTCAACATTGGATAATGAGAAGCCGGTGATTACCTTGAATGGATCTTCAGAGATCACTATCCCGCAAGACCCTTTGGGCACCTATGTAGACGAAGGTGCTACTGTCACTGATAATGTCGATCAGGGCCTCGAGGCCACGCCAACAGGTACCGTCGACCCCACGACTATAGGCCAGTACTTTGTAACTTACAATGCAACGGATGCTGCCGAGAATGAGGCGGACCCTGTGACCCGAACGATCAATGTCACTGATCAAACGGCACCGGAATTAACGCTGAACGGCCCTGCGCTGATCACCTTAATCGTTGGTGATACTTATACCGAGCTGTCAGCAAGCGCGACGGACAATGTTGATCTTGCAGTCGCGGTGTCTATAGGTGGTGACGTAGTCGACACTGATATGGTGGGCACGTATGTAGTGACTTACAATGCTACCGATGTAGCGGGCAACGCGGCTGAGCAGTTGACTCGAACGGTACAAATAGAGGCGCCCATTGTAGCTTTGGAGTGCCCCGATGGCACGGAAGTATTGTATCGAATTGATGCGGGCGGAGACGGTGAGGCATCTGGAGACAGTGAGATCGCCTGGGGAGAAGACACCTGAACCAGCTCGCCGTGCACCTCTTCATCCTCTACTGGGGGATGGTCAGCTACATCACCCCGCCCGTGGCGCTCGGCGCCTTTGCGGCCGCGACGATGGC
>JBCCXG010000622.1:0-4180 GCA_039191945.1 Bacteroidota bacterium | reverse complement strand
GTCGAGACAAAGTAGCAGAGAAGCTGGCCATTAGCAGTAGTTACCTGACTGTAGTGATCAAGGAGGAGACGGGAAAATCTTTCACTGCCTTCATCAATCAATACCGGGTCAGGGACGTGGAGCGGATGCTACACGACAATACATTTGACAATTTTGATGTCCTTTCAATTGGGCTCGAAGCTGGCTTCAAATCCAAGTCTGCGTACTACTCCACCTTCAAAAATCTCACGGGAATCACGCCGGCCCAATTCAAAAAGAAGTCCTGATTTCTTCAAAATGGCGTTTTCAGAACCGCCAAAACGCGGTATGAGGTGACGTTTGCTTCAAATCAATAGGTCAATGGTCAAAATAGAACTACCACTCACAAGGAGATGGCTTTTCCACTTCTTGCTACTGGGGGCATCTTGCCATCTTGTACATGCCCAGAAAATCGAATCGGTCTCTCTCGCCCTCCAAACCGGGGCGATTGCGATACCCTTTACGCGACTCACTCCACTCCAGCCGGGAATCGAAGTAGGAGTGGGCCTTTCTGAAAAAGTGAGACCCAAGACCACTCGCCGATGGAATGCCTACGCCGGATGGTTTTACCATGAGAACATGGATCACAATATCTACTTACGGGCGGAGTACGAAATCGCTTTCAACATCGGGAATACCATCAGTGTCTTCACACCCATGGGGCTGGGTTACATGCATGCCTGGCATCCAAAGCCAGCATATAAGCAAAACAGTGATGGCAGCTTCAGTGAAAAGACGCAGATCGGCAGACCTCATGCCATCGCCAACGTCGGCCTCGGGGCGAGATACCTGGGATCAGAGGCATGGGAACCCTTCATAAAGTACGAAGCGCTGATTCAAACGCCATTTGTCTCCACTGTACCCGCGGGCCCCCGCAGCTTTCTTAAAGTCGGTGTCAACTTCAAACTTCCAAAGCAATGATCCAGAAAACACTATCTCTTTTACTACTAGCCATTTGTCTGATCCAGTGCGAGGATGTGGATGTTTTCCCATCGTCCCATTATGATCAACCGAGTCCCGTGGAGGATTCGAGCGCGATACATCCCAACGGTGCCGTTTACCGCCGGATTTTGGACGAGCATCAGCAGGCCGGACTAGTTGGAGCCACACTACTGGTCAAGGACCGGGATGGTCTGTGGATAGGCGCTGCAGGGTACGCCGATATTGCCAGCGACGTTCCCATGGGGTCTCACTCGCTGTACTTCATCGCCAGTATCAGCAAGGTATTCACCTCCGCCGCCGTCTACCGATACGTGGACCAGGGCTTGCTGACACTTGATGATCCGATCGCGCAGTGGCTCAGCGACGAGATCGTAGACAAAGTCGATAATGTCGATCAGGCCACGATTGGTCACCTACTCTCGCATCGCAGCGGTATCAGGGACTTCTACACCACGCAGTTCGACCTCGATCGCATCAATACCGATCATGGCTGGAGTAAGGAAGAAGTCCTGGAATATGTGTACAATAAGAAAGCCAACTTCGAGGTTGACGGGGGATACAGCTACTCCAACACCAACTTTCTGCTGCTCTCTATGGTCCTGGAGGAGGTAAGTGGTCAGTCCTTCGAAACCGTGTATCGGGACCTGGTTTTTGATCCCTTGTCGCTCTCTTCTGCTTATTACAGCGAGGAAATCATCATTCCAGAAGGAGCCGTCAAAGGGTACGTCGACCTCTATGACAATGAGACCTTCGTCGAATCGGAGTTTCTCTACAAGGATGAATTGGGTATCGGGGGCGATGGCGGGGTAGCGATCAATGCCTACCACCTAGCCATCTTTTTAGAAAACCTTGTGAATCCCGAATTCATTTCTTTGGCCTCTCAGGCTCAGATGACCAACTGGTTTCCCATTGAGGGCATTGATGACGTCTTTGGACAAACGGAGAACGGCTATGGTTTGGAGCGATTCAATACGCCCTATGAATCAGCGATTGGACATACCGGTGGTATCGACGGCTTCAGTACGTACGGGTTTTACTTTCCGGAATCTGACATGACCTATGTCTTGCTGTGCAATAGTGCGGATGCGTCCAAAGGAGATCTTTTCGAATCCTTTTTGGAAGAAGTGCTGGAGGTCATGTTTCAGTAGTTTATCGACTGCTCCCAAGCCCCGAGATGCTGTAGGAGTTACTGAGAGCTCGCCTCTACTGGTTTGAAACAATCATATCGTTAGAAAGGATCTGACCCACTTGAGCCAGTCTCTGCTGGTACCTCAAGGGATCGATTCGCTGCACTGCAACACCTTGATCAATGGCTTGGACTGCGGCTATTCCGGACGATTCGCCACAAATCATGAACACGGGCTCCATTCTGGCGGAAGCATACCCCAGGTGCGTCGCGGAGAAACAAACCGGCACCAGCAGATTGGCGCACTCGTGCGCCAGCGGAGTAATTGCGCGATAGGGAATGGGGTAGGGAACATTCGTAGGTCCCTTCGCACCGCCGATGAACATCTTGCCGCCTAAGGCCACAAACAGCGAGTCGTTTCGCTCTACCACAATGCGACGGGACGGATAAGTGTCGATGCCGTATTGTGCTAAGCCAATCGGATCTTTGACAGTGGTCTTGTTGTAGACATCGTGTTCGGTGATGGTGTATCTGCCCACCAATCGCCGGCTGACCCGGATGTACAATTGATGCGGCCAACCGTTGGTTTCCGGATGATGACGCCTTTCCAGTCCCAGGCTCTTGACGTAGTCTTGATAAGTTTCGGGCACCCTAGGATCCGTAGAAAGAAAGTGATGTAAGCCTCTCAGGTAGTTTTTATGTGCTTGCCAAATTCGGGATTTGACCGCATAGTCTCCGTTGGCGTAGCGATGGCTAATGCCGACCGGGGCCATGGTAATCAATGACTCGCGCTGATAATTGTAATCACCTGAGTTCAGCCAACCCGGGAATATCTGCTGTAGCCTTTTAGTCAAGTGCTCAGGTGGTGTGGATGTCTTGAGGTAATCGACATAGCGACCGATCAATTCGTAGTCCTCCGGTTGATAGTCAGCCGGCGGCCTGATTGGAGCCTTTTCCGATTCGTTCGACGTCACATAAAACCGAAAGTTGTACGCTTGCGTGTAGTGATCGCCACTTCCGGTGCTTTTTCCATGATCCGGCTCAACCCATTTCAGTAAACCGCTTGCTGGGTTCCCCGCCTCCACAAATGGGTCAATCGGTGTATAGTGATCCAAAGGACGAACCCCAGCCAATGTCTCGCCATGCGTGAGGGTCGACTCTCTCCCGGTGCGGAAGGAAACGCCTGCCCTCGCCAGGAGATCACCCTCATAGCTGGCGTCGATAAAGATCCGGGCTGTCACCTCCAACGCATCATGTTTCTCTGCCCCTTGTGGAGGTACTCCTTCGGCATCGTAGGGCGCAAGGTCAAAAACGGCCTTTTCGATAACCCCATGCTCCATAAAGCAAACGTCTACTCGATGGTCATATATCACATCGATTTCATTTCTCTTGAGAAGCGCCAGAAAGTCGGCTCGTATATCCCTGGGGCTGATCGCCCACCATGCCTCGGTCTCTCCTTCTCTCATGCCGAGGGTATCCACCAAACCGCGACTCATGCCACCCACCGCCTCGACATTAGGGCAATCTTGAATCGGCTTGATACCAGCACCGAGCATGCCGCCGACCCATCGGCTCGGTTCAACGATCACCACAGATTTCCCTTCTCTTTTGACCGCCAAAGCCGCCAATATTCCGGAGGGTGTGGCACCGTATATGCACACATCTAAATCGACTTGTTGTATAGGGGACAAGGGTACCTGCCCCTGGCAGGACAAGAGCAAAAAGCAGATGGTAGCTAGACGATAGGTGCGGTATTTCGTCATGGCGAAGAACCTTGGTACATGCTGTTAAAATAGCACAAGCTCAAGAAGTCAAGGACGGTTTGTACTTCTTGACTCCTAAATCACAACGAGATACTACTCGCTGAGAGCTATTGGTACTGTGATTCCACCCATCAGCGCAAAGTGCTATCGTGCACGAGAGATACCAACACATTTAGTTCATAGAGCGCCGGACGATTGATAGCTTTACGCGAGGGAATAGAGAAGCGGTCGCCACGGGCCCTACTAAAAGTCTAGACCGGTACTGACCTATTAAAAAGGACATCAGTCATGCCCGTTGCTGGGGAAATATGAAGATCCGAATCATTGTTTG
>JBCCXG010000621.1:0-4181 GCA_039191945.1 Bacteroidota bacterium | reverse complement strand
TTTTTTCTTTTTGATCTTTGAATGGTTTTCATCCGCACCTCGCAACCTTTATTCTCCTACTCACCAAGGCGGACGTGCTGCTTCATATGATTATTTCATGCCCTCGAGAAACTCAAGTGTACTCTTTTCCAAATCCACCTCCCTGTAAAAACAGGCCTTCCGGTGTTTCCCGGCTTGATCGTAGGTGTGGCAAACTCCGTCACCTAATAGCGTAACCTGATAGACCATAGCATCTTGATCACAGTCCACCAATATCTTATCGACCCTCAATAGGTCTCCAGAAGTCTCTCCCTTTGTCCAAAGTCGATGACGCGAGGTACTCCAAAATGTCGCAAGCCCCGTGCTGAGGGTCTTGCGCAAAGCCTCTTCGTTGACAGAGGCCAGCATGAGGATCTGTCCGGTACTGGTCTCCTGCACCGCCACAGGTAGCAATCCGCCTCGCTTACTGAATTGAGGTGTAAACCCAAGTCCTTCTTCCAGTGAGATCATCTTATTACTGGTCGCGGTTTCGATTCCTTCCATCCTTGACAGGGCCATACTACATACAGAAACTTACTTGCTAAAAATCAAAGAAGCCATTGGTATCAAGGCGTAGCAATAACCTGCTCTCCTTGCTCTCCTCAATCGTTGGGCTGCGATGAAGGACGGGTGTAGTGTCCTCTTTGGGGTAAATCGCCCCTTTCAAAATGACAACAGCGCCGGTGGCTGCCTGCTGGATACGACCTTCGTCAATGATCAGGCAATCCTCTTCATCACAGCAATCCAAAGCATCTCGATTGATATTGTCTTCGGTGAGCCACAAGGTGCCCGGACCCCGGTAAGTGCACAGCATCCTTAGGTCATTGATGTCTGTGTGGAATTTCGAGCACATGTTGCTGTTTACAGTCGCCAGTAATAGCCGAAAGCTACTGGCCCCAGTCACTGCACCAAAAAGCTGAAGCAGCGCTTTTAGGTCCTCCTGGATCAAAGGATAATCATGCAGCGCTTCTGCTTGGGTAATGGCACTCGAAACATCTTCCATCGGTCCACTCGCCCTGAGTTCGATGTCCTTATCCATTAAGCGATCGAGCTCTCCCTGAAATGCCACAATATCTCGATTGAAGATGGCAATATTGACCTCACGCTGGTGGACATTTTGCAATATGTTGGGCGTATTCCCCATTGCCCAGTTTTGGACTGTGGTCCCTGTTCTCATACTCGTTATTAAGATCGGAAAACCCCGTATGAACGGCCCGTTATCCTTGTTACGGAATGACCTAACAGCTACTGATGAACTTCTTCTAAAGCAGCCTTATTATCCGGTACTTTGTCATCAAAGCGCAACCTGGACTGGTTGATGAACTTCCAGTTGATCAAATGAGCAATGGCTATGGTAATCCCCCCTAAGGGCATCAACACAAGTTCCGTAAACTCTGACTCCAGTGCTTGCGCTATACCAATAAGTACAAACCCAAAAACGGCTATGACCAGTGGCAACCACCTGTGATGATGCCTGCGGTAGCCATGCATCAAGGCATTAGAGGCAATGAAAAAGCTCAGTAGGATCAGACTAATTTCTACCCAATGATTGTCCAGGAATTGAAGTCCGGCCAATGGGGCCAGGGTAAGCAGGAAGGGCAACGCAGCGCAGTGCAATGCGCAGAGCAGGGAAGCACTGAACCCGACAAAATCCAGGTGCCATCCTACAAATTGATTTTTCATGTGCATATAAGTAGATTCTTGCAATATAGTTGCAAAGAAAGTTCCGATCCGATCTAAATGCAACTTAATTGCATTTAAGTTCCGCGTTGATCAGTCATTTGCGTAGAGCAGCGGGCTGCCCTTCAAGATTCGGGCAATTTAATGAAGACTCCACTAATTGAAGGCTCAACCTAATCGTACACTTTCTCCACCCTGGCGTCAGCTAGTATAAAGGCCAATCGATCGACATCGCTTGCATTGAGCAACAGTTTTCCACGTACGGACAGCCTTTGGTCCATCGTGAAAGCACCCGCCTCTCCCAACTCCACCATGGCCACAGATTCAATACCGGCTTGTCCGCAGAAAAAGCAGCTCGCATTGGGATAGCGCGACAATATAATGACGGAGTCAATCTTAGAGTACGGAAGAAAGTAGCCTGTCAGGACGATCTCTTTCCCTGAGAAGTCTTCGATCGTAGGGGTGAAAACAGGAAGCCGGTAATGGGCGCCGGCTTCTTCCACATACTGCCGCTTCAGCGAAAGCTCCGCAAAAATCTTCCAGTAGTTGACCGATGATGAATTGAAGGATTCTTCTACCCTCAAGAATTCATCGCGCTTGTAAAACATAAACGCTACCTCAACAACAGACAGTAGCACTGCGATCCATATGATATATCGAAGATTCTCTTTCAACGTCGCCGGGAATGTGCCAATAGAATACTACACTTGCAACTTAGTTGCTTTCATGGAATAATAGAATCGTTGAACGAATGGATAAGGCAAAAATTGGCATCATCAATGTCTCGGACCGAGCGAGCCGTGGCGAATACGAAGATCTGCCTGGGAAAGAAGTTCGACGACTCATGGACTTATGGTTGACCACCCCATGGGAGGCCTCGTACGCGGTGATTCCCGATGAACAACTGCTACTCGAAGAGCAACTAATTCGCATGGCCGATCAGGAATCTTGTTGTTTGGTGGTGACGACCGGAGGCACGGGACCCGCCAAACGCGACGTCACGCCGGAAGCGACTATTGCGGTGTGTGAAAAGCTACTCCCGGGATTTGGCGAACAAATGCGACAGGTAAGCTTGCAATACGTCCCCACGGCGATCCTGTCCCGACAGACTGCCGGCATCAGGGGCAACACCTTGATCGTCAACCTGCCTGGGAAGCCAAAGTCCATCCGTGAATGCCTCGAGGCGGTATTTCCGGCCATTCCTTATTGCATAGACTTAATAGAGGGTCCTTATTTGGAGACCAATGAGGAAGAAATGAAGGTCTTTCGTCCTAAACAGAAATAAGGACTTCCTCTCCTACCCTAGTTTGGGGCTGTTTACATCAACTGGTAAAACTCGTTCCTGAGCTCGATGTCCTCAAATTGGCCACCGTATTCCAGTGTAGTGGTTCGGCTCGTCTTATCATTCACACCGCGTGTCGACACACAAAGGTGCTCAGCGTCAACGACCACAATGATGCTATCCGTTTTGAGTGCATCTCTTAATTCGTTGAAGATCTGCATCGTCATGCGCTCCTGCACCTGGGGCCTTCGACCGTAGTACTCAACGATTCGATTCAACTTGGAGAGGCCAACCACCATACCACTGGAGATGTAGCCAATATGCGCCTTACCGACGATGGGCAAGAAATGATGCTCGCAAGCCGAAGCGAAAGTGATGTCTTTCTCTACCAGCATCTTATTGTACTGGTATTTATTTTCAAACACCGACAAAGAAGGTTTGCTCTTGGGGTTGAGCCCCTGAAACATCTCCTTTACGTACATTTTCGCAACCCGATAGGGTGTACCTTTCAGGCTATCGTCTGTTAGGTCCAAGCCCAATTCCTCCATGATGCCCGCAAAAAGCTTTTCAATGTTATCGATCTTCTCATGATCTGATTTCATGAAAGCATCTAGTCGCAACGGTGTGTCTACAGACGTCATAACGTGCGAGTCACCATTGAGCTCGAAATCGAGCCTCTCTTTTAATTGTTCGTCTATCTCTTTCATTCTCGTCTTCTGAATGCGTTCCCACTATTAAGCCCATAGTCCGCTTGCAGCAGAGATGGCCTTTGCTTCAGCTTTCTGCCTAACGGGCAAGGTGAGTAGGGAGTTCAACATTTCATCCGTTATTTTCTTTAAAATCCAGGTATAATTTGCTGGACTGTATTTCAGTATTGTCTTGGTACTTTCCGCTTTTGTAGGTTGAAAACTCACCATCGATGTGGTGGTAGTAAACCTGGCAGATTTCCACATGGGGATAGATGACCAGAGGTTGGACTACAAAAATCTCTAGCGTCCAAAACCCATTGAAGCCGACATCGCCGAAGCCAGCAGTCACATGGACAAACATCCCTAACCTGCCAATGCTGCTCCTCCCTTCCAGCATGGGCACCAAATTGTCAGTACGCGTATGCTCGACAGTTCGGCCGAGATAGAGCTTCCCGGGGTCCAATCGTAAACCACTGCGCGGAATGGTCAATTTGGAAGTGGGGTTTTCCACC
>JBCCXG010000620.1:0-4187 GCA_039191945.1 Bacteroidota bacterium | reverse complement strand
TTGATCCTCGTAAACAAGAATAAGCACTGCTCCCGCTCGGGGTGCCTGTTTGTGCTTGAGTTGGATCGGAGCCCCTGACAACATCCGAGGCTGCATGAGCTCATGGGCCGCTTGGCCAGGAAGTTCACGTTGTAGTCGCTCGCTGATTGCTCTTTTGAAATCCTCCAACTTCATCAATGCCCAAAATTACCTACTCTACGTCAACTATGAGGGTCCTATCGAGATTCTCCGTCAAGTTGAGGTGGATAAAAAGTACTATGAGAATTGATTATATTGCTCAATAACAAACCCATTTTTTTTGATGGAAAACGTCCCCGCATTTGTATCCTATACATTCGTGGCGATCACCATTGCAGCCCTTTCCTTTATCATATCAGCAGTCAATGCTGGCGCCCACGAGAAAAGAAGCAATGATCCCATCATCGTGCTCACGATACTCATCAGCTGGCTCTTCCTGACTGCACTACTGACTTTCCTTGGGTTCACCTTGGACTTCGCAGCTCGGCCACCACGGCTGTTTCTGCTGATGATCCTCGTGATCCTGCCACTGATCGTGCTCTTCTCCAGAAAGCAAAGTCGAGCCTTTTTTCACCGGATGCCGCTCACCACCTTGACTTACATTCACATCATCCGAGTGCCCGTAGAGCTCGTCCTGTGGTGGCTCGCATCGGCGGGTGTGGTCGCTACCCAAATGACTTTTGAGGGATCCAATTTTGATATCCTGACCGGCGTGACAGCTCCTTTTGCCGCCGTCTTCCTGATCGGGCTCAAGAGCAAAAGCAAATTTGCGGCGATCGTTTGGAACATAGCCGGTTTGGCACTACTGGCAAACATTGTGCAAATGGCGATCCGCGCGACGCCCTACTTTTATGATCCAGAGGCCTTCGATCAACCTAACGTAGCGGTGTTTTACTTCCCATTCATCTGGTTACCGACTTTTGTAGTCCCTGCTGTGCTCTTTTCGCACCTCGTTTGTCTGTACAAACTCTTTACCGAGAAGGAGGAAATCTGACGGTCGGCGTAAAGGACTTGCCTCGTGGGTAAAAAAGTTATTTCCCATCAACGTTTGCATGACTTTCCTCACAGAAAAACCGCTCAACGGTCATGAAAACAGCCTATTGCTGCCGGTACATTCGCCCTCGAAATGCAACGGCTATTCCTCTTGCTAGTACTGCTCATCTTGGCCTCCCCAGCGTCAGCGCAACCAACCAAAACACAAACCACCCTATGGTATCGACTCTATGCCACCAAGCCCCTCTCCCAAAAATTGAAGGCCGGATTACTCATTGAAGACAGAAAATACCTCAATCCGTGGCGATCGCACATCTTCCTGACAGAGCTCAATCTACAACGCAAGGTGGCGCGACAATGGACCGTGGGAATCCATGGCACTTACCTGATCTTTGCGCTGCCTCATGATCCGCAGGTACGGGAGTCGGTCCGTATGGACGAACTACGCACCCACCAAAGCATTACTTTCCCGCAAATCCACTTGAAAAAGGTAGGGATATCCCTTCGATCCATGGTGGAGCAGCGGTGGTTCAGCATCGAGGGGGAAGATCGATCGATGGATAGCTACACGTACACCTATTTGCGCTTGCGTCATCGATTGAGGGTAAGAATCCCCTTGACCAAACGCCTGAGTTGCCTTCTCTCCGATGAATACATGATTCAGGCGCGCAAGGATCTTCACTTCCGCTACGACCAAAACCGAGCTGGGGTCAGCGCGATGGTTAAAGTCAATGACCAGGTGGCGCTCGAACTGGGCTACTTACACTGGCATCAGCGGCGAGCGGCCCTTCGCTTTTCCAGACACTCCCTCAGAACAGGAATTTACCTGAAGCTGTAACCTCTTATCACTACTCGAGTATTTCTTACCAGATTGTAGAACAAAGGCTCCGTGGTCTCGTATTATTTGTTCTACGATCTAGTAACAAATAGCAAAATGAAAGAGACGCGATTGGGCGAATTCGAAGAAGTGATCCTCTTATTGGTAGGCATCTTGGGTGAGGAGGCTTATGCATTTAATCTGTCTGGCGAATTTCAGCGCCAGACCGGTAGATCGGTGGCAATTGGTGCCGTACACTCGACCCTTAACCGGCTGGAAGAGAAGCGCTTCCTGAAATCAGAGATGGGTGGCGCCACTAAATCCCGAGGTGGCCGCCGAAAGCGCATCTACACCATCACGGCCGTCGGTACCCAGGTGCTCTCGGAGGCCCGCAGCTTACGACTCTCCTTGTGGAGTCAGTATCCGGCCTTTGCCGATGGTAAAGTCAAGTTCTCTTTTTAGGTCGGCCTATGAGCCCTGAATCTCCTCGACCACCGAAATGGGCAGATCGCCTCTTGGCTTGGATGCTCAGAGATGACCTCTGGGAAGAAGTGAGCGGCGACCTCCATGAAAAATATGAGGAGATAGTCGGCTTAAAACCCTCCTGGAAAGCCAAAGCCAACTATTGGTACCAGGTCTTCCACTACGTACGGCCCTTTGCTCTCAGAAAAAAACTATTATCTCCATTCAATTACGGACCCATGATTCGAAATTATCTCCTCATTGCTTTTCGCAACATCGCTAAGCACAAAGTACACAGTACGATCAACATCCTTAGCCTCGCTATTGGTATCGCGGCTTGCCTGGCCATCTACTTGTTCGTCAACGATGAGCGGTCCTTTGATCAGTTGCACAGTAAGAGGGACCATATGTATCGACTCTGCGAAGTCCAGAGTTTCCCAGGCACCAATACCCAGAATGTGGCGCTTTCGATGGCTGGTATGGGGCCCGCGTTTGAGCGGAAATTTCCTGAGGTCATAGCATACACCAGGTACTGGGATCGCGGTAAGTGGGTCTGGCGCATCGATGACAACAACTTCGCGCTCGAAGACAACATGTTTGTCGATTCTACCTTTTTCCAGCTTTTTGACTTCCCGCTGCTGACGGGCGATAGACTTACCTGCCTCGACGAACCGCGCTCGATCGTCCTGACGAAGGAATCAGCCATGAAAATGTTTAACTCCGTAGACGTAGTAGGCGAAAGCCTCGTCGCCGGGGAAGACAGTTATGAGGTCACTGGCGTGCTGGAGGACATTCCTGAGCACTCACATCTACAGTTTGATGCGCTGATCTCGATGAGCACACACACCCGCGAAAGGCCCGACTTCAACAATTTCTGGGGCTCGAACTTCCTGATCACCTACTTACACCTCATGCCTACCGCGGACCTCGAGGCGATGGCCGAAAGGTACCCAGATCTTATGCTGCAGGGAACAGGTAATGAGGAAATCAATGACTTAATACAACTGTTCCTGCAACCCTTGGCAGAAGTACATCTGGGGTCCACGGACATCGAACACGACTACCTGAATCATCGCAAGTTCAACGGAGAATACCTCGATATCTTTCTATTAGTGGGACTCTTCATTTTGATCATCGCCACAGTCAACTTTACCAACTTGTCGATCGCGCGTGCATCGAAGCGCGCCAAGGAAATAGGTGTAAGAAAATCCATCGGGGCTAAGCGCACGCAGCTTTTCTGGCAATTCATCATCGAATCGGTCCTCATGGCGCTGGCTGCATTGCTCTTGGGACTGCTCATCGATGCCGTCGGCACCGTCTTCCTCAGCCAGGCACTCGACCGAGACCTTACCCTGAGGTTGTTGTTTCAAAATCCGCTCCTCCCTGTAGGGCTTGTCGTATTTGTCGTCCTCCTGGGGATATTGGCGGGACTATATCCGGCTTTGCACCTCTCCTCTTTCGCTACGACAACGGCGCTGAAGGGAGGATCAGTTGGCAACAAAAAATCGGTTTTTCAAGGGGCACTCATCGTGACGCAGTTCAGTCTGGCCCTGGCCATGATCGTCGCCACGCTCATCGTACTGAACCAGCTCAACTACATGAAGAACAAAGACCTCGGTTTCAGTAAGGATCATATTGTCGTGGTGGATATGAATCAAACAGCAAATGACAAGTTCGACCTACTAAAGGAACAGTTACTTGCTAGTAGTAACATACTCGGTGTGACCGCTTCCGGCCAACGTCTGGGGAGCAACTTCCACCAGTGGGGCTGGAAAGCCTCTTTGGACACCGGCATGTTGGAATTGGCGACGTCCAATGTCCTGGTGGAGTACGACTTCCTCGATGTCTATGGTATCAAACTGCTGGAGGGACGTACCTTCTCCAAGGAGTATGCGAC
>JBCCXG010000619.1:0-4193 GCA_039191945.1 Bacteroidota bacterium | reverse complement strand
TTTTTGCACAACGCATCAATGGCTCTGTCGAACCTAGACTTCAGCCAATGGTTGAGATTCACTTTGACAATGATTTACAGGGAGATCAACCCAATGGCAATAAGGCGTACATGTATGCATTTGCTTCTGTCGGCTTCTTCATCATCCTATTGGCTTGTATCAATTATATGAACATGGCTACCGCGCGGTCGGTCACTAGGATCGGCGAAATGGGGATTCGTAAGGTGCTGGGCTACTCACGGACGGCTTTGTTTCGTCAAGTGATGATGGAGGCATTGGTGCTCACTATCGTCGCTATGCTGATCGCGACCGTGATGGCTTTTGTCATCTTAGAGTGGACACCGTTCAATGCTGTGATCGGTAAGGAGCTCTCCTTGGATTTTTTGAACAATCCATACCTTGCACCAGGTATATTGGGCATTACCTTGATGATCGGGATGCTCTCAGGTCTGTATCCGGCCATTTATATCCCCGCCGTGCCAGTTGTCAAAGCGCTCAAAGGCACTTTCACGGGCGATCGGGCCAGTAGTCTGCTTCGCAAGGTTTTGATTGTCTTCCAGTTTGTTGTTTCCCTCTTTGTGATCATCTGCACCGTGATCATGGAGCATCAGATTGCTTATATGCAGGACAAAGATGTCGGTTTTGACAACGAGAATGTGCTGCTGATCAACATCAGAGATACCACGGTATCTAACCAATTAGAGGTCGTCAAGGAACTCTTGCTAGCTAACCCAAATATCGAACAAGCAGCCAATAGCTACGGTACACCGGGTGTAGGCATCGGGGGTAGTGTCATGAAAGTGGAGCGAGACTCGTCCATGGCACAACAGAGTATGGACATCATTTGGGCAGGACAGGATTTTCTTGAGACGATGGGTATTGAGATCATCGAAGGTCGAGACTTCCACAAAGACTCAGAGGCGGATTTAGGTCATTCCTTCCTTGTGAATGAGACGGGGGTCAAGGAACTCGGGTGGAGCGACCAGCCGCTTGGAAAACGAGCGAGGTACTTTCACGGAGAAGAAGACATGCGCGTGATCGGTGTCATGAGGGATTTCAACTTTGAATCGTTGCACGAGCCTATTCGACCCCTGTTCATCATTCCCAATGATGATGGAGGAGGCGTTTTACACTTGCGTGTCAACAGCCAGGACTTTCCAAAGACCCTCACTTTCATCGAAGAGACGTGGACACGCTTTGATCGGAGGTATCCCTTTGAGCATTACTTTCTGGATGAAGAGTATGCCCGGGAGTATGAAGAGGACCAGCGACAGCAGCGGCTTATCGGAGGCCTTTCCTACGTGTGTATTTTTGTTTCCATTCTCGGCTTGATCGGGCTGTCGGCTTTTACGGTAGGTCGTCGCTCCAAAGAAATCAGTATCAGAAAGGTCTTGGGAGCACAGGTAGGTTCGATCATTTTCTTATTCTCAAAAGACTACTTGCGACTGATAGTGATTGCCTTCGCCATCTCTATCCCGCTTGCGTACTACATCATCGTCGAGTGGCTTCGTGATTTCGCGTATCGGGTAGATGTGCGATGGGACGATTTTGCGGTGCCAGGGGTACTCGTTTTGCTGCTGGGGCTGATCACGGTTTCGATTCAGTTGGTTCGATCCGCTCGTGCCAACCCAGTGGACGGACTACGCAGTGAATAGTAGGTTTCGCGGTGCTCAGGCAATTCAAAAGCTCTGATAAAAGTCCTCTAGTATGGCCTCTTTTTGGAAGTTTTCCCAGATAAGCATTTGGCGTGCATTATCAGGGCGATTGACCCAGGCGCCCAACTGCATGGTAGGAGAGGGGATCCACTTTGACGTGGCCCAATTCGGATTCTTCACGATGGCCACGGCGGCCATATCAAATAGTGCCCTACCTGGAGGGTCACCATACAGTTCGATCTCTTCAAACAAGCTGACCGCGTAGTCACCAAATTGGTTGAAGGTCGTTCCGTTCTTTTCGACGGGTGGATCGATTTGAGGCCCCTTCCCGGCCAGGCGGGATGCGATGTCCTCCGGTGTAACTTTGACGGCGTCCGTACCCGAGGGCTCACCATACCTGACGGTGACCATCTCGAAATGGATGTCAGTATCGAGTAGATAATTCATCGACGGTATGTCATTGACCAAATTGTATTCACCCGGAGACGGGTAGTTTGCGCCCAACCAGACCAATCGGATATTGGGGATGATCGACGGATCTTTTTCAACCGCCAGGGCCACATTTGTCAGTTTGCCTACTGCCAACAGTATGACTTTTCCACGCTTGGCGGATGAAATGATAAAGTCAACCGCTTCGGAGCCGTCATAGGTGGATTGACCCAGTTGCGCTCGAATGGCTTCAAAATTGGCGTTGGCACCTTTGATGAGAGGTATAGACTTCTTATCACAAAGTCGCATCACGCGCTGTGCTTCATCGAAATGGCCATCTATATCTCCACCATTGAAAGTTGCGTTTACGGTGACTCCCAGGGTCTCAAACGTATCATCATTGAATAGTAGATAGGCCAGCGCGTGCTGATCGTCTAATTCGTTATTGGCATCCGTATCAAAGATCACTTGCATTTTCGAAGGACCGCATCCGGTGAAAAGAACCAGTGCTAGCAGCGTACAGAGACCTGAGGTAATTGCTTTTGAAGTCATGACAATCCAATTGTTCCGTGTAAGCTAAGCCTCGCTGACCCATTACCCAAGCCTGCCCTATGCTGGTGGCGCTCAGGACGACGCTGCCTGGTGAAAAAATGGATAGGTTGTCTTCAGAAGATATGACCCGGTTAAGTGCAAATAGGGCTCTCGCTACGGCAGACTCCGGGTAACTTCTTCGAACTCGGACTCAATCGCCTGAAGATTGAAAGGTTTGCTGAAATATTTCTTGATCAGGCCACGGTCAAGCGCGGCCTGTATGTCTTCATTCAACCCGTATCCTGTAAGAATGTAATAGGTCTTGTTAGGGTACTTTTGTCTTGCTTTATCGATAAATTCCAAGCCGTCCATTTTAGGCATCCGCATGTCGCTCACCACCAGTGAAATCTGCGGATTCATCTCTAGCATTTCGAGGCCGCTGAAGGCATTTTCTGCCATTAAGATATTGTAGGACCTGTCTAAGTTGATGGCGAAAGCCTTCAAGTTCATTAACTCATCGTCTACATATAGGATAGTGGGCTTTTCCATATCTGTCACTAGTTCTCACGTGGCGCCTCTTTCGAAATCCAAAATCGGTCGTGGCTCATTGTTGGTTGCGTGTTGTCATTAAGGTACGTCATACATCACCGATACTCCCTTGTAATTCGTTTTTCAGTCAATTAATTCAACTTTTTGGGATCAATGCCTCGATGTACCGCTGGTGTGCTTGGACCAATGGCGTATCTACAGGAAGTGTTCAGTATAAAAGAACGAAACAAAAGGCACTTTTACAGGGAGTTTGATTCGAATTACGATCTTTTGGGATTAACGGCGCATACTTGGTAGTGTTTCTGTACGAACCACATCACTATTCGTACATATTGTCCAAATCGGCGTGGTGCAAATCCAAGATAAAATCTGACATCTTCAAGGTGACGGCCTTGAAGAACTGCTCTCCTTTTTTTTCCGAAGCGGCATGTGGACTGCCAACACCGGTATCCTTGGTGACCTCAGACCATTGACGCTCTGCCCATGCCCAGTTTTCGCGCAAAGCCGGTATTTTGAACTTTTTGGAGGTGCCATCACCCCAGTGCTCTGGGGGAAGGACGAGTTCAGGCTTGAAATGCAGCATCAAGCTCGTTTCCATTTCATCCGCATGATCGCCTTCATTTTCGAAGTATTGAGACTTATCCAGGGACTGAAACCAATTCGTGAAACAAATGAACATCTCAGGAAATCGTAACCCGAGCTCTCTCACCAGGGGTTTGAAATTGTTGCCCCCGTGACTGTTGAGAATCATGAGCTTTCGCAATCCTTGTCTGCTCAGGACGGTAGCGATGTCATCGAGAATGGCGAGCTGTGTGGTTGGATTGAGGTTGATGTCCAGGTAAATATCGGATTGGCCGGTGTTGACTCCAAAGGGTATCGAGGGGAGGACAATGACACGGGCACCCTGCTTCCAGGCTAATCTTGCCGACTCCGCCGCGATGGCCTCCGACTCAAAGACGTCCGTGCCATACGGCAGGTGATAGTTGTGTGCCTCCGTAGCTCCCCAGGGGAGTATGGCCAACTCAAATC
>JBCCXG010000618.1:0-4194 GCA_039191945.1 Bacteroidota bacterium | reverse complement strand
GCACGTAGGCCGATTGCTGGAGCAGGCGGGTTATCATGTGGTCAATGGTGTCCAAAGCCCAGCCAAGAAGAAGACCGGTTTTTGGGGAGATCTGCATCTTTGGAATCGTGCCTCCTTCAATACCTTGAATTGTCTGATTGGGTGCTCCATCGGCGATTTTGGAATGATTTTTTTCTTACAGGCCTACTATCCCGATACGCCCATGATGTGGCAGATGGTGCTCGCGATCATTGCCGGCCTATGTACTTCTATCCTATTGGAGACGACCATTCTCAAGGTCCGGGAAAAGTTTAGCTGGCCGCTGGCGTTGAAGACGGCATTTGGTATGTCGTTCATTTCCATGGTGGCAATGGAGATCGCCATGACTGGTACTGACTTCATGATCACCGGGGGTAAGGCCGCATTCAGCGATCCGATGTATTGGCTGGCCTTGGTACCTGCATTGATCGTCGGGTTCCTCACACCATTGCCTTACAACTATTACAAGCTGAAGAAATTCAACAAAGCCTGTCACTGAGTCGGCCGATCAGCAATCCCAAGGCCTTTGCAGTACTTGCGCAGCGGCTAATACCGAAACCCAGTCGTTGTGAGCCATATAAAAATCAAGAAATAAGCCCAGCGTTTCGTCGCCTTTCGGTTCATCTAATGGTATGTCAAATATTTTGAAGTTCCGACGAGGCTTACCTGCCTAGTGAGATATTCTTGCTATTATTAAGGGTTATTTAGAATCACCAAAACCTAAATTATGATGATCCAGCACTTATGGTCCGACTTTAGGACCTACTCACTCACACTATTTATTGTTTTGGCCTTTTCACTGCTCTTCCCTTACGCTGGTAGTGCACAAAAGGCCCATCCCATCCGATTTGGGGGTATGCATTTTGATACCTGCCACTATCGAGGAGAGGAAGCTTCCTATAGAATTCCGGCGAAGCCGCGTATCCAGCAAATGCTTGAAGCGCAAACCCAGATGTCCTCGGCTCAAAGAGCGGAGCTTGCGAACCTGAAGACAGCTGAAATTATCTTTGAGTTCGGCGATGGTTTTGCGTTGCTCGGCCCTGAGGAGCAAGCGGCCAAGGACGCTTTCGAGTTTGCGGCAAGTATTTGGGAAATGGAAGTCGTGTCTACGGTTCCCATTGTGATTTCAGCCGACTTTTTCCCGCTTACGGGAGGTACAATTGGTTTCAATGGATCTCCGACGGTGACCGGTGTGCCTGGTACACCTGACCCGTCGGTTGCCTACACCTCAGCGCTTGCCAACTCCATTGCTGGCTTTGACCTGCTTCCCGGACAGCCTGATGGTGAGCAGGGATACAACAGTAATTTTGAATTCTATTTTGGCACAGACGGGAATACTCCTCCTGGTGTGTTGGATTTCGCTACGGTTATTCTGCACGAAATTGGTCACAGCATGGGCATTTTTGGTCGTTCAAATGGCGGCGCAGGAGTGGGTGAGAATGGAGGCGCCAACCCCACGACTTGGGACCTTTTGGTCGAACTAGGGGACGGTACACCGATCTTGGATTTGGGCTTTGGCACACCTGAGCAACAAGATGCCTTAGTTGGCGGTGATTTGTTCATCAACGGCCCGCTGGCCACTGCCGCCCTAGGTGGAATCCGACCCGAGATCTGGGCGCCCAATCCTTTTCAAGGGGGATCAAGTTTTTCTCACTGGGACGAGATCGTCTTCCCGGGTGGAGATCCTAATTCATTGATGACACCCTTTGCCGAAAGTGGAGCTTCAAACTTCAATATTGGAGATATTACGCGCGGTGTGCTTTCAGATCAGGGATGGACCCTGGCCTCTGAATTGGAAACGGCTGACGTTGGAGTTGTTGCTTTGGAAGCGCCCGTGAGCAGCTCGGACCTTTTGGCGGGAGAGTCCGTTCAAGTTTTGATTCGCAATTTTGGTATTGAGCCCGTCTCTGGATTTGAAGTAACCTATATCCTTGATGGCGGAGATCCGGTCACAGAGTTGGTAGAATTCGAGATTCCCCCTGTCTCGGCGGCCTCGTTTGTTTTCGCGACGACGGTAGACCTCGATGAAGATGGCAGGACTTACGAATTTCAACTCTTTACTGATCTCTAAGGTGACGAGGATCCGGCCAACGACTCCCTAAGTGTCAGCGTCACCAATTTGATACCTTCAGTAGATGTGCCGGTCACCTCCTTGGATTTCGGACCCATTGGAGTAGGCAATGAGTCGACGCTCAACATTCCCGTCATCAACGATGGTGCCGGTCCTTTGGCAGGCGAAGTAGTCATTTCGAACCTGGTCTTGGTAGGTTCTGATGCTTTCTCTTCCACTGAAGATTTGTCGACTCCCGTAGTCGTCAACGTGGGGCAGACGTTCGAGATTCCAATTGCCTTTGCCCCCGAGATGTTGGGCGTGGAGAATGCGACGGTGACCTTTGAGACGAACGTTGATCCTTTCTTGGTGGAAGTGACCTTGACGGGTTTGGGTACGGACCCACCGGTCATCGATGTGAATCCTCTCGAAGTAGCGGTCGAGGTAGAAGTAGGAGAAACAGCTTCCCGCACGATTACAATCTCCAACAGTGGTCCCGCAGCGCTGTCCTTTGACCTGTCGTCAACGATCACCACTCCTGAGACGAGTATGGTTGCAGCCTCGATGCCTGAGACATCTTTAGCTTTGAAAACTGGTAATGCCCTGAAAGCATCCGGTCAACCTGCTGCCAGAAGTAAAGAATTTTTGTCAATCGGTAGTCTGTCCTCAACCACGCCGGCCGCACTCACCAATGTAAATGACTTTGTTTACCAGATAGATGATGGATCTTCTGAAAATTCAGTGGGACTCACCTCAGAATCAGATCTGTTGTGGCTCAACGAGTTCAATACGCAGTCGGGTGCGGCCGTGATCACGACCATCGCAGCAACCGTTGCTGAGGGACCGGAGGAGACGGCGGCTACTTTCTTGCTTTATGAAGACCCAGATGATGACGGTGATCCGAGTAATGCGGTCCTTCTCCAGGCCGTTGAAGGTGTGATCACCAATCCAGGGACGGACATTTTCTCTTCCGTTGCCATCCCTCCGACTGAAGTGAGCGGTGTGTTCTTCGTGGGTGTTACTATCACCGCACCCGGCTTCCCGGTGCCGCTTGACGAGAACTCCGGTTCTCAGCGTGCCTCTTGGATTGCCGGAGGGGATCCGGGAACGATGGATATCAATGACCTGACAAACAATGGATTGCCTATTGAGCTGCTGGACAATCTTGACTTCCCTGCTAATCTACTAGTAAGAGCAGATGGCCAGTTTTTTTCTTTCAGTCCACAGTCAGGATCAGTAGCACAAGGCGAGAGTGTCGATGTACAGCTGGACTTTTTCCCCAACGCTCCAGGATTGTTTACCGCGGATCTCATTGTCGCAAATAATGATCCATCGCAAACTGAAATCGCCGTACCCATCTCGATGGCGGTCGAAGGGGTTTCTGTGGTTGCCGTACCAGACTCTTTTGATATTGGCCTGCCGCAGGGTGCGACGTCGACTGAGGTGTTGACATTACAAAATGAAAACAACAATTCGGCTGTTGACTTCAGCATAGAAGTCGAAAGTGCGTCCTCAACTGCCAGTGCAGTTGGGGTCACAACTAATCAACTGGCACGAATTGAGCCGAAGGTAAGAACAGCTGCCTACAATGGACCCGCCTACGATTTATTGAGTACTTCCTACTTCCTGGCTGGGGAAGAATCGGTGAATGCCGGTGTGCCTCAGTATACCACAGGCTTTGAAGATTTTGCTCCTGGTGACATTGATGGACAGCAAGGATGGCTTGGTCAGTTTGGCAATTGGACCATCGAGGGTTCGAATCCGTTTGAAGGGGCCCAGCATTTCAGAGGGCTTGCGGATGGCTTAGGTGCAACCCTTGCCGAGGCACCCAGCGTGCCCTTTGGAACTGATCCGATTTCCTCTCTGTCTGCTTACCTCAACATCCAAGGCACCGGAGTGTCTTGGCTGATACAACCGGGGTCACCAACGAACAATCTAATAACAACGAGGATCTTTTTTCAGCCCAATGGGGCCATAGAGGTGTTAGAAAATGACGGCGCTGGCGGAGTGATTTTGACTCCTACGGGCATCAACTATCCATCGGGTTATTTCCGATTGGACCTGGAAGTAGAGAGAAGCACAGCGTTATTTACCTTATCCATCAATGGGGAAGAAGTGCTTACCGG
>JBCCXG010000617.1:0-4200 GCA_039191945.1 Bacteroidota bacterium | reverse complement strand
TACACCTTGTAAACAATTTCGGGCGGACCTCACTTCAGGGCAAGTGCGATTTCAGAGAAATTAGAAATGAAATCTAATATAATTAGTATATTTACTAAAAATATTAGCCACTTGTTTCTCAACTGCCACTCGTACTTCTCTTTCCAATACGGCACGCTGTCGATCAGTGCGCTGTTCGATGAGGCGAAGCGGCATGGGGTGCGCAAACTGGTGCTGACGGACATCAACAATACGTCAGGATACATCGAGCTGTTGCGGATTGCTCGTGAACGGCGTGTGGAATGGGACCTGGAAGTGGTGGTGGGCATCGAGTTTCGCCGAGAGGATCGGCTGCAGTACATCGGCATTGCGCGCAACGATGAGGGCTTCCAGGAGCTGAACCGGTTCCTCTCGCGATGCAACTTCAATAGCCAACCTGTACCGGTTTACGCACCAGTCTTTGACAACGCGTATGTGATCTACCCCATGGATCACGTACCTGAGTCCTTGGGCTCAAACGAATACGTGGGCATCCGACCTCATCAACTCAACCGCATCTATAGGGACTATCTAGAGGTCCCTAGGGCACCCGGGGAGGGGGATCACCTGGTCGAGCTTCCTCCCCAGCGGGTGCCGTTGACCAAAATGGTGGCGTGGCAGCCTTTCACTTTTTCGAGCGACCCGCAGCTGAGCAAGCAGCACTTCAATATCCATCGGCTACTGCGTGCGATCAACCAAAATACGATTCTAAGCAAGCTTGGTGCTGACGAGCAGGCTTCTCCTCATGAGCTGATGATGTCGCAGGAACGTTTCCATTGGCTCTTTCGACAGTACCCTCCCCTGCTCGACAATGCCAAGGCCATCCTGGAGGATTGTCAGCTGGACCTGTCGCTGGGAACAGACAAAAACAAGCGCTACTTCTTCTCTTCGAAGCAGGAGGACCGAGCTTACCTGATCGCCGAGGCCACCAAAGGCTACGAACAGTGTTATGGCGGTCGTAAAACGGCTGTCACCGATGAACGCTTCCAACGGGAAATCGACATCATCGGCAAAAAGAACTTTGAGTCGTACTATCTAATTAGCTACGACATTGTGCGGCATGCGCGAGAGCAAGGATTTGAATACGTGGGTCGCGGAAGTGGAGCCAACAGCATGATCGCCTACTGCCTGGGCATCACTAATACGGACCCGATCGAGCTGGATCTCTACTTTGAGCGCTTTCTCAATCCAGAGCGGAGTTCACCGCCCGACTTTGATATTGACTTCTCGTGGCGGGATCGCGACCACATTTACGACTACATTTTCGGAAAATACGACCCCAACCACGTAGCGCTACTCGGTACCCATACGACTTACAAAGGCCGATCCAACCTGCGTGAACTGGGTAAGGTCTTCGGATTGCCCAAGGAAGAAATTGACAAGATCATCACTTACCCCAATGAGCGTCCCAAGGATGAGATCGCTCGGCTGATCTTTCGATACTCCGAGCTGATCCAGGGAATGCCTGCGCATATCTCCATCCACGCTGGGGGTGTATTGATCACAGAGCAGCCCATCTATCAGTATACAACGGTGGACCTGCCCCCCAAAGGTTATCCGGTCGCCCACTTCGAGATGCATAATGCTGAGGACATGGGCATCTATAAATTTGATATCCTCAGCCAGCGGGGTCTGGGCCATATCAAAGACACCCTGCAGCTGATCACAAAAAACCAGTCCATAGAAGAGAACATCAACCGTTTCCACGACTTCAAAAAAGACGAGAAAATCCAGCAACTGTTGGAAAAGGGGAATACGATGGGCTGCTTCTACGTGGAGTCGCCGGCGATGCGGATGCTCCTCGGCAAGCTGGAGTGTCAGGACTACATCACACTGGTCGCGGCCAGCTCGATCATTCGGCCGGGTGTGGCACGCTCTGGCATGATGCGTGCGTATATCGAACGCCACCACGCTATTCGCGAGGGCCAAACTTACGAGGCCATCCACCCCAAAATGGACCTGCTGATGAGCGAGACGTACGGGGTGATGGTCTATCAGGAGGATGTGATCAAAGTGGCCCACCACTTTGCGGGGCTGACGCTGTCGGAGGCGGATGTACTGCGACGCGGCATGTCAGGAAAGTACCGCTCGCGCAAAGAGTTTCAAAAGGTGCGCGACCAGTTTTTTGACAACTGTGAGTCCAAGGGCTATCCGGAGGCCGTGATAAACCGTGTGTGGTTCGAAATCGAGAGCTTTTCGGGATACTCCTTCTCCAAAGGGCACTCGGCCAGCTACGCGGTAGAGAGCTACCAGAGCCTGTATCTCAAGGCTCACTACCCCCTGGAGTTCATGGTTGGGGTGATCAATAACTTTGGCGGGTTTTATAAGACGGAGTTTTACTTTCACGAGGCGCGAATGTGGGGCGCTTCCATTCAGGCGCCTTGCGTAAACCACAGCGAATACTTAACCACGATCATGGGTACATCCATCTATATCGGTTTTATTCACCTCAAGGACCTGCAGCAAAAGATCGCCCAGACGATCCACCAGGAGCGACTTCAAAATGGCCCCTTCAAAAACCTCGACAACTTTGTCCGCCGCATTCCGATCGGGTTGGAACAAATCCGTCTTCTCATTCGTATCGGCGCTTTTCGATTCACCGGCAAGAACAAAAAGGAGTTGCTCTGGCAGGCACAACTCTATTTTGGTCAGAAGAGTGCCAAAACGTATTTCCTGGATCTCTTCGAGGAGGAACCCGAAACGTACGAGCTACCTTTTTTGAAACAAATGCCGCTAGAAGACGCTTTTGACGAAATGGAGCTTTTGGGATTCCCGCTCTGTGACCCATACCTGCTGCTGGACGATAACGATCTGGGCAGTACGATGGCGGGTCAGCTGAAGGCTAAACTGGGACGGCCGGTGGAGATGGTCGGTTACCTGGTGACCACCAAAGACACCAGTACCAAGGATGGAAAGCGCATGCACTTCGGCACATTTTATGATAAGGAAGGTGCGGTATTTGATTCGGTACACTTTCCTCCAGTTGCCAAACAATTCCCCTTTAGGGGGCGAGGCTTTTATCGAATCCGAGGAAAGGTGGTGGAAGATTTTAGCTACCCCATGTTGGAAGCGACGTGGATGGACAAGCTGGCCATCAAAAGTAAATTTGGGGATGCTCCAGTCAATGTGAATCCCAAAGTAATGACCCGCTGGTAGCGAAAACGGGAGGTAAATGAAGAAATCAGGATACGCAGACTTGCCCCTTCACAATGGCCGGGTACCGGAATGGTTGGCACGTCGAATGTCCTTGCTCGGTGGGGCGATCGTCGAAGCGCTTCTGGTCGAATATGGGAAAAAAGAGGTGATCAAGCGGCTGAGCGACCCGGCATGGTTTCAATCACTGGGATGCGTGCTGGGGATGGACTGGCACTCCTCAGGAATCACCACGAGCGTCATGGGGGCCCTGAAGCGTGCCATCAACCCTCACGCCAAAGACTGGGGGCTTTACGTCTGCGGGGGTCGCGGCAAGCACTCCCGAAAGACCCCGACGGAACTACTCGAAATCGCCGACAAGACGGGACTTGATGGACAGGCACTGGTGCGCAGTAGCCGATTGGCCGCCAAGGTGGACAATACCGCGATCCAAGATGGCTTTCAGATCTACCTCCACTCTTTCATACTGAGCGATCAGGGAGACTGGGCGGTGGTGCAGCAGGGTATGAACGGTGCCGTCGGCTACGCCAGGCGGTACCACTGGCACTCCAATGATATGAAAAGCTTCATCGAGGAGCCTCACACCTTCATCTATGGACGTAGCCAGGGACCCATCCTCAACCTCACTGACAGCGCGGCCAACCCGTCTCGTCAAGGCATTTTGGACGTCGCTGCTGAAGAGACAACAAAGATGATCGAGGAGATTCGCAAAATCCGACTGCCTGCCCACCATGACGTGCAAGCCAAGGATGTCGATCTACGTCGCCTGGGGACAGTGCTCGCTATCTCCAAGGACTTGCCGACGAAGGATTTTGAGTCGTTATTACTCATCGAAGGCCTGGGCCCAAGGACGCTTCAATCATTGGCCTTGGTCAGTGAAGTCATTTATGGTACACCAACCCGCTTTAAGGATCCGGCAAGATTCTCCTTTGCCCATTCGGGCGCGATGGACTGCCGACTTGAGCACACCGATGCTTTCGTCGTAGGTCTTGGTCGGTACCGGGAAGGGATGACCGTCTTTCCCGCCAT
>JBCCXG010000616.1:0-4207 GCA_039191945.1 Bacteroidota bacterium | reverse complement strand
GGGTCTACGCAGCATCTTCCTGAAGTTTGGGAGAGAACCGACGAGTGGTACAACCTGAAAGACATCCAGCCGGAGATCAACGTTCTGCTCAACCTCGATGAGACTTCCTACGAGGGAGGCACCAATGGAGATAGTCACCCTATCACTTGGTACCGGGATTTTGATGGTGGGCGCAGCTGGTACACCGGCTTCGGCCACACCGAGGAGACGTTCGCGGAGCCCGCTTTCCTGGAACTCCTATGGGGCGGCATTGAATATGCGGCGGGGCCTGGCGTGCCGGTCAACTATGACAACGCAAGCGTGGCTCCAGAGGAAAACCGTTTCCGGAAGATCGTATTGGATTTCAATCTCAACGAGCCCATGGAGTTGGATATCCTTCCCAATGGGGACATCCTATTCGTGGAGCGACAGGGAGAAATCAAACTCTTTAAACAATCGACGGAAAAGACCGAGGTGGTTACGACGCTGGAGGTATTCAGTGAATTGGAAGATGGCTTGCTCGGACTGGCTTTGGATCCCAACTACAAAGAAAACAATTGGATCTATCTCTACTATTCGCCAGCGGGTGAAGCGCCAATTCAACATTTATCTCGCTTCGTATTTGCAGAAGATTCTTTACACCGCGCCAGCGAAAAGATCTTACTGACCGTAGACACACAACGTGAAGAATGCTGCCACTCGGCCGGTTCGATTGAATTTGGACCTGACGGGCTGTTGTATCTTTCAACCGGTGACAATACCAGTCCACGGGCCACGGGTTACGGTCCCATTGACGAAGGCATTGGCCGCAAGTATTGGGATGCGCAGCGCACCTCCGCCAATACCCAGGACCTTCGCGGGAAGATCCTCAGAATCCAGCCGGAAAATGACGGCACCTATTCGATCCCCAAAGGCAACCTTTTTGCGGATGCTTCAGACGGACGGCCAGAGATTTACATCATGGGAGCGCGCAACCCCTTCCGGATCTCGATTGATCAAAAGACCGGCTACCTCTATTGGGGGGATGTAGGACCTGATGCCGGAAAGGATAGCGTTGGGTTGGGTTCTCGCGGCTACGATGAGGTCAACCAGGCACGGGAAGCTGGTAACTATGGCTGGCCCTATTTCATAGGCGCCAACTTTGCGTACAACGACTACGACTACACCACCAATCAGACTGGTGACTTGTACGACGCAAAAAAGCCGATCAACCGATCTCCCAACAATAGCGGGGCTGAGGAACTCCCACCGGCGAATCCTGCGATGATCTATTACCCCTATGCAGTCTCTCCCGATTTCCCTGCGGTCGGTCAGGGAGGACGTAACGCCATGGCGGGCCCCACCTTCTACACCGATCTCTATCCCGACTCAGAAAGTCGCTATCCGGGTTACTATGACGGAAAGCTATTTACGTACGATTGGATGCGGGGTTGGGTCATGGCTGTCACACTCGATGACAATGGTGAATTCGTTCGAATGGAACGCTTTCTTCCCAACATGACCTTCAACAACCTGATGGACCTGACAATGGGTGCTGACGGAGACCTCTGGGCTCTGGAGTACGGCACGAACTGGTTCACTCAAAACATGGACGCCCGACTGATCCACATCGCTTACTCCTCAGGGAACAGGGTGCCGACGGCCATTGCCAGCGCGGACCAGCCCATCGGTGCACTGCCGCTAGACATTCAATTCAGTTCGGCAGAATCTATAGATCCCGATGGCGACGATCTGCTGTACAACTGGACCTTTGGGGACGGCACGACTTCCACTGAAGCTAATCCGACTTACAGTTATACAAAGGCCGGAGACTATGAGGTGGAGCTCACGGTGACTGACCCCGATGGAGAGACTTCTTCTTCGAAACTATTGATCATGGCGGGTAATGAACTGCCCGTGGTAGATATACGCTTTGCCGGCAATACCCAGTTCTTCTGGGGCGGTGGAGACTTTGACTACGAAGTGACGGTGTCAGATGGCGAAGACGGCAGCATTGGTCAGGGCATTGACCCCTCGGCCGTCACGTTCTCGGCAGATTACCTGGCGAGGGGCCATGATGTGACTGAAGTGTTGCAAGGCCATGAAGCCAATATCGAGGCTTCCGCTCACCTGGTGGGCAAGGCACTCGTTGAAGGCTCAGATTGCATGGCCTGTCACCAAATCAATTCCATCTCAGTGGGACCTTCCTACACCATGATCGCCGAGCGATATGCTGGCGATGAGTCAGCCCTCGAAGGATTGATCAGCAACGTCATCGGCGGCAGTACCGGCGTATGGGGCGATCTGGTCATGTCTCCACACCCTCAACTGAGCCGACAAGACACTGAGAAAATGATGCGGTACATCCTCTCTTTCTCCGACGAGTCTTCGGATACAGGTCTGCCAACCCGAGGCGCTTTTGCGCTGGATCAGCACAAGTCAGGGGAAAAGGAAGGCACCTACATTTTTATCGCTTCTTACACCGATCGAGGGGGTCCGGGTGCGAAAGCTTTAACTGCCCGGAAGGTGGTGGAACTCTCCTACCCGATCGTTCCCGCGGCGGACTTCACAGAGAAAAGCAAAGCCATGACTTTCAATGTAACCGGTGAGCAATGGCCTGGGTTGGAAGAAGAGATCATGATGGTACTGCCCAGTCATGAGTCAGAGGTGAGATACGCAAGCATGGACTTGACGGAGGTCGGACAACTGAAAGTGCAGATCGCGGTAGCACCCACCTACTTTTCAGGCGGAACGATGGAAGTTTACCTGGACAATACGGAAGGCTCCCCCATTGGATCGGTCTCCTTTGAGCCGGGATTGACGGAGTTTGGTTTCAAAGATCTGTTGATCAACCTCGAGCCAACTACCGGCATCAACGACCTCGTTTTCAAGTTCAGCTGCAAAGACGAGGACAAGATGTTCGCCGGCATTTCTAGCATTGAATTTATCCCAAACAACCAACCACGATCATGAAGAAATGGCTCAAAATCACCTTATGGGTGGCAGGCATTCTAATCATCGGCTTTGTGGGGCTGATTTCCGTATTCATCTACAAAGTCAAATATGGCTTCCCCGTAAGCTACGAAACGGAAGCTCCAGAGCTCACCATTCCGTCAAACAAAACGTCGATCCTGCTCTTCTCCAAGACCACAGGATTTCGACACGGGGAGTCCATCGAGGCGGGCAAGGAGGTTTTCGCGGACTTGGCCGCAAGTAAAGGATGGTACCTGTACCCCACTGAAGAAGGTGGTGTATTCAATACCGATCAATTGACACAGTTTGATGTAGTTGTATTCAACAACTGCACCGGTCGACTGCTCGACGATGAGCAGCGCCTAGCCCTGCAGCAATATGTTGAAGGCGGAGGTAAGCTCGTGGGCATCCACGGCGCTGGAGACGATTCCCATCGGTGGGATTGGTACACCAACAACCTGTTAGGAACCACCTTCTCTCATCACGCGATGGATCCACAAATCCAGGAGACGCGTGTCATGGTTGAACAGACATCGGATAGCCTGGCGTCTGCCAGTCTGCCGTCGCAATGGACACAATCAGATGAATGGTACGTCTTTTACGACAACCCGCGGGCGAAGGGATTCAACATTCTTTGCACCATCAATGGAGATAACATCGTCTCCAGCGGCAACGTCCTGTGGATCAAGAGCAAAGGCTTCGGCATGGGTGCGGACCACCCAGTGGCCTGGTACAAGGAAGTAGGTCGAGGCCGAACTTGCTACACGTCCATGGGGCACCATGCGGCGGTCTGGGATCAGGAGCCGTTTGTGCAGATGTTGGTCAATTTTGTGGGGTTGTAGCGTCCGGGTTTCAAGTTTCAACCGTCGTCATGCAGCGAAATGGAATGGAGCGTGGCATCTCTGACGACGGTGTGGCGTTCCGAGTTTCAAGTTCCAGGTTTCCATGTCCGCGCTTAGGCTAGTGCAAACCCGACAGCGGCCTCTGCGTGGATGCGCGTCGTTTCAAAAACAGGGATCTGGACATGTTCCTGCTGAATCAGTAGCGGTATCTCTGTACAACCCAGAATCGCACCCTCTGCTCCGTTCTCGGCACCTGCAGTGATGATCAGTTGGTACTCGGGAAAATCTCTGATACATCCCGCAAGGCGTATCAACGGATCATCACTGCAGGTGCCGAGAACGGAGCAGAGGGTGCGATTCTGGGTTGTACAGAGATACCGCTACTGATTCAGCAGGAACATGTCCAGATCCCTGTTTTTGAAACGACGCGCATC
>JBCCXG010000615.1:0-4208 GCA_039191945.1 Bacteroidota bacterium | reverse complement strand
ATCGCGCGTGACGAAGACGACCTCCGAACTTTTGAAGATAATGCAGGAAACTTCTCCTCCGATGAAGGAGATGCAGGTCATATGGTCAATAGAAAACTTGCCCAGCAGCGAAATAAGATCAAGGTAAAACAGCGTTTGATCAGTATTCTAGGCGGATAATTACGCTTTCAGTCATTCTTTCTCTCCGTTGACGCAAACCTTCTTTCACGAAATTCGATTAAGAATTTAATTTAATGAGCGCATTTTTTGAATTCGTTTGATTTCTTAATAGAAAATGTACTTTTGCGCCATTATTCAGAATAACCATAAAGGTTTTGTGATATGTACTGGACACTGGAATTAGCATCGTATCTGGAGGACGCACCGTGGCCGGCATCGAAGGACGAGTTGATTGACTATTCGATACGATCCGGGGCTCCACTTGAGGTAGTCGAAAACTTGCAGGAGTTGGAAGACGATGGGCAGCCGTATGAAAACATAGAAGAGATATGGCCAGACTACCCGACGAAAGAGGACTTCTTTTTCAACGAGGACGAGTATTAGCCACTTCTACTAAGCATCACCTCCGCGGCAAGTAAATCCTCGGGGGTGGTGATTTTTATATTTCGATAGCTACCGCTTGCGAGCTGGACAGTATGCCCTGCTTTTTCGAAGACGCTAGCATCGTCGGTAAATTCAGGAATTTCTTCTTGTAAGTAGGCGTCCTTGAGCAAAGCGACGGAAAACGTCTGCGGCGTCTGCACAGATCTATATAACGACCGATCGACGGCCTCCGATCGCTGACCCTTTATTTTTCTCAAAGACTCCTTGACTTGGGTCACCAATACACCAGAACCGAAGCGCTCCGCAAGGTCAAATGTACTGGCTATCTCAACAGGTGTGATCATGGGGCGGACTGCGTCATGAATAGCCACCAAACCATCTTCGGGTATCTCTTTTAGACCATTTAGGACCGATTGGAATCTCGACGCTCCTCCGACGCAAAATTTGATTTGCGTCTTTTGGGTATCGAAGTACTCCCGGACGATATCGTGCCCCGGATCTTGGTGCTCCCTGGGGAGGACAATCACCATGGTCAAGTCGGCCGCATAGTTGAAAAATGCCCTGATCGTATGCACGATCACCGGCTCGCCTCTGAGCAGCAGGAATTGCTTGGGCGTAGCGGACTGCATCCTGGTGCCCACTCCACCAGCCACCAGAATGGCGAACTTTTTCACGAGACTCGCATCAAAGGATCAACATCGCATCGCCGTATGTGAAAAAGCGATACTTCTCCTTGATTGCAGTCTGGTAGGCTTCTCTGATGAGTTCGTAGCCCCCGAAAGCACTCGCCATCATTAGAAGCGTAGACTCAGGCAGATGGAAATTGGTGACGAGTGCATTACAGATTTTGAACTCGTAGGGTGGAAAAATAAATTTATCTGTCCAGCCGCTATTTCCTTTTAACCGACCCCCAGCTGAAACCGATGACTCTAGTGAGCGCATTACCGTCGTACCCACCGCGCACACTTTCCTTTTGCCATCGAGCGATTGATTGACCCTGTCAGCTGTCGAATCCGGTACTAGAAAATTCTCAGAATCCATTTTGTGCTTGGTGAGATCCTCCACATCCACGGGGCGAAATGTACCCAGTCCTACATGAAGAGTGATAGGATTGATGTCAACGCCCACGATCTCCAGCCGCTTCATTACCTGACGGGTGAAATGTAATCCTGCCGTCGGTGCAGCGACTGCCCCGACATTCTTCGCGTAGATCGTCTGAAACCAATCTCGGTCCTCGGGCTCTGCGCTTCGCATGATCTCCTTAGGCAAGGGTGTCTCTCCCAGCCGATCGATCATGTTGTAAAACTCCTCTTCGGTACCATCAAAAAGGAATCGGATCGTTCTGCCTCTTGAAGTGGTATTATCGATCACCTCGGCCACCAATTCACCATCTCCGAAATAGAGCTTGTTGCCTACCCGTATTTTACGAGCAGGATCTACCAGCACGTCCCATAAGTGCATGTCTTTGTTGAGCTCACGAAGCAGGAAGACCTCGATTTTCGCACCCGTCTTCTCCTTGTTGCCGTAGAGTCGAGCCGGAAAGACTTTGGTGTCATTGATCACCATCACGTCCCCCTCGTCAAAGTACCCCACCACATCCTTAAAGGACTTATGCTCAAACTCACCGCTCTCCCGGTGGACGACCATCAAACGAGACTCGTCTCTATTTTCTGTAGGATATAGCGCGATGTGGCTTGAGGGTAGCTCAAACTTGAATTCAGATAATTTCATAGTCGGGTACTAGGAAAATTGTTGGGTGGCAAAAGAAATTAGTGCGCAAAGTTAGCAAATTGTTTTATTTTGACGTATCACTATTGACAGCCAAAAGGTCGAGGCCCAGATGTTGATAATACGCCAGATTTTTGAAAGTTTACGTTTCGCCTTCCACGCACTTAAAGCGAATCTACTGAGAACTACCCTTTCTCTACTGGGAGTGACTATCGGGATATTCGCCATCATTACCGTATTCACCGTGGTCGACTCTTTGGAGCGCAATATCAACGATAGTTTGAGCTTTTTAGGGAGGACTAACCTTGATATCAGAAGATTTCCCTTCGACTTCAGTGGCAACATGCCTTGGTGGGATTATTGGAAACGCCCATACACCAATTTGTCCGAGTACGAGTTCCTAAGAGAAAACCTGGAAGACATTGATGGTATCACCATCTTCACGGCTACCAATGTCGTAGCAAAGCATAAAAACAGCAGTAGCAACGGTGTCCTGCTACTAGGCGTCTCCCAAGGACATAGCGACGTTTACAACGACTTTCCCGAACTCTTAGGAAGGTACTTTGCTCCAGAAGAAACTGATGCTGGTGCTTTTGTAGCCATTCTGGGTCACCGATCTAAGACCGAGCTTTTTGGCAACCGTGAAGCGCTCGGGCAAACCGTGAAAATGAGAGGGCGAAAATTTACGGTCATTGGTGTCGTACCTGAACAGGGCGCCGGCCTCCTGGGTGATACAAGTAAGGATGAGAACATTTGGATCCCCTACAAGGCTTTTTCCCAAATCTATTATGTGGGCAAGGGCGGAGTAGAGCCGGTCATCACGATCAAAGGGAAGGAAACGGGTGAAGAACTGACTGAACTCGAGTATCAAATCCGAGGATTGGTTCGCAAGTCAAGGGGGCTAAAACCTAAAGAAGATGACAGTTTTGCTATCGCCCGACAAGAAGCCATCCTTAATAGCATCGGAGGTTTTTTTGATGTTCTTACCATCGGAGGATGGCTGATCGGCGGATTTTCAATCCTGATTGGCGGTTTTGGCATTGCCAATATCATGTTTGTTTCGGTCAGAGAACGGACGAATATCATCGGTATACAAAAAGCGCTTGGCGCCAAGAACTACTTCGTCCTCTTACAATTCTTGTTTGAGTCCATTTTTCTGTCGGTGATCGGTGGAGGAGTCGGGTTGCTGCTGGTTTATCTCATCACCTTTATCCCGCTGGGATCTCTAGATCTGCAAATGTCACTGGGCAATATGATCATGGGCGTCGGCGTCGCCGCGGGGATTGGTACCATATCGGGAATAGTGCCCGCGGGCATCGCAGCTAGAATGGACCCGGTACAGGCTATCAGATCCCAGTGATCTGCCACTTAGCTCTTAGGCCTCTACACCGTTGATTTTCTCCTTTATCTTGAGTTCGAGTTCATCCATGAGTTCAGGATTGTCCTCGATCAGTTGTTTGACAGCATCACGGCCCTGCCCTAGTTTATCACCATTGTAGCTAAACCAAGAGCCGGACTTATTGATGATGTCCAGCTCAACACCTATGTCCAATACCTCCCCCGACTTGCTGATCCCACGGCCATACATGATATCAAACTCAATGACCTTAAAAGGGGGTGCCACTTTGTTCTTGACCACCTTCACTCGTGTGCGGTTCCCAAGAATATTGTCTGCTGACTCCTTGATTTGGCCGATACGTCGAATATCCAGCCGTACCGAAGCATAGAACTTCAAGGCATTGCCACCGGTTGTCGTCTCCGGATTCCCGAACATGACACCAATTTTTTCCCTCAACTGGTTGATGAATATGCAGGAACAACCCGTCTTATTGATAGCTCCAGTAAGCTTCCGCAGGGCCTGAGACATCAGTCTGGCCTGGAGACCCATTTTGCTCTCCCCCATTTCCCCTTCCAGTTCTCCTCTCGGCACAAGGGCT
>JBCCXG010000614.1:0-4211 GCA_039191945.1 Bacteroidota bacterium | reverse complement strand
TTTGTATGGTTGGTCCTTTTGGGAGCAGTTCCGGCGTTTGTATTCGCCTATTGGTTTGCCAGTGGGTGGCTCGAGAGTTTTGAGTACCATACGAATGTGAATTACTTTCTTTTCGTGTTAGTGACTTTGATCATCCTGTTGATAACCATGTTGACCACCGGTCTTCATGCGTTCCGTGCCGCGGTGACTAACCCATCTGAAAACCTGAAATACGAGTAGTCAGGTATGAAAATTGAGCATTTGGCGATCTGGGCAAAGGATCTGGAGGGCATGAGGGTATTTTATCAACAGTTTTTTGACTTCGAGTCGAACGACATGTACCACAATCCGGCAAAAGGATTCAGGTCCTACTTTCTTTCATTCGGTGAGGGGGCAAGAATCGAGATCATGCATCGGGAAGATGTTGAAGAGGGTGGCGAGCCCAATGCAAATAGGATCGGTCTGGCTCATTTTGCTATTTCGCTGGGCTCAAGGGAGCGGGTAGATGAATTGACCGAGCAAATCAGGTCGGCCGGTTACAAAGTGGTAGGAGAGCCTCGCACCACTGGCGATGGATATTACGAGAGTGTGATTGAGGACCCGGAGGGAAACCACATAGAGCTCACAGCGTAAGCAACGCGACAGTTGTAGCCGCGCAGCTGCGCTAAGCGAAACAGAAGCGACCAGTAGTCGTTCACTCTGGAGGTAGCAAAAGTTACCGATCGAACAAGTGGGAGTGAATACTTTCACCCAAGACTAAAAACAGAGATTATGGCAACTGTGCAATTGACTGCAGATATATTTAAAGAAAAGGTATTTGACTATACGACCGACAAGGAATGGAAGTACAAGGGCGAGAAGCCGGCATTGATTGACTTCTATGCGGACTGGTGTGGACCCTGTAAGATGGTGGCTCCGGTTTTGGAGGAGCTCTCCGGGGAATATCCCGATATCATCATCTACAAAGTGGACACCGAAGTGGAGCAAGAGCTGGCAGCAGTATTCAGAATTAGAAGTATCCCCAGCCTTCTTTTCATTCCAAAAGAGGGACAGCCGGCCATGCAGGCTGGCGCACTCCCCAAGAATGCGCTGGAAGAGATCATACAGAACAGATTGCTGACACCTGCGTCTGCCGAAGAGTAAAGCAAGTGTCGATCCTTTGGGTCGGCGAAGCAAGGAAAGCAATAACTGGGAGCCGTAATTGGCTCCCTTTTTTTATTCCGACCTCAAGTGCGTCGCGGGATTCGTGGTAGCCGTTCGCAAGGACAAACCACTGACCACCAGGAGACTGACGACCAAGGTGCTTACCAAAGCTATGGCCCATGGAGTGATTCCAGGAGTGATCTGGTAGGCAAACTGTGAAAGCCACTGCTGTATGACGACATAGGCGATCGGCGCTCCCGTGACGAAACCAAGGACAATGATCCAGAAGAATGGTTTGTTCATCAGGGCTAGCAAATCGCGCCACTGCGCACCCAATACCCTTCGTATACTCAATTCCTTCATGCGCTGCTGCAAAATCAGTAGGGTAATGCCATAGAGCCCCATGCCACACAGCAGCAAGCTGATGATTGCGTAAATCATCGTAACACGCAGGAGTTGCCTTTCTTTTTCGTAGTGCGACTGAAACCAAGCGTCCACAAACTGGGCAGTCATAGGCGTGCGGTCCTCCAGCTGATGCCAGGCGTCGTCAATATAGTCAAGTGTTTCCCTCATGTTTCCAGTGCCGAGCTTGATCGAAGCGTTGCGATACTCTCCTGTACTCAAGTACAATACCATAGGCTCGATGGTTGTGGTAGCCAATGAGTTGATATGAAAATCGTTGACTATACCCAGAATCGGCACTGAATTATCCGCTGAGAATCTAAGGGTCTTGTCTGCAATCTCTTGCCAGTTTAGGGACCTGGCAAAGGCTTCATTGATGATGACATAAGCAGAATCGGCGGGCGACTCCTCACGAAATGCGCGCCCCTGTACCAGCTTAAGGCCATAGGTCTTAAAAAAGGCTTCGTCCACACCGAAGATTCGCGCGGATACCTCATCTTCATGCCCTGAAGGAGTTACCGTGGTGGTATAGGACCCCGCACCTAAGGCCGACCGGCCAATCGAGATCTCCTGAATATTGGGATGTCTTCGAAGCATATTTTCGAATATTTCTGCTTCGGCACCCAATGCACCCACCTCAACGACCAGCACTTGGTTCTGGTCAAAGCCGAGCGGCTTGTTTTCCAGGAAGCGGGTTTGCCTCACAATCACGAGGGTGCAGACGATGAGGAAAACGGAGGCTCCGTATTGTAGCGTCAATAGCACTTGGGTAAAGCGCCGGGTATCTCGACCTCCTGCCGATGCGTTTTTGAGCAGGGTCGATACCGCCGGATGAGACAACACAAATGCAGGGTAAAGACCCATGCCGAACCCAAGGACAACCACAAATCCCAGCAATAGAAGGATGGGTAAGGGTTGCCACAGCACCGCAAGCGGTAGATCCTTTCCCGTCAAAGTGTTGATATACGGAAGGGTGAGGTATATGATCAGCCAACCCAGTAGCGCCGCGACCAAAAGGCTCAAGAGCGTTTCCATGACGAAGCGACTGACGAGTTGCCGGCGTCGGGAGCCCAGTACCTTGCGTATGCCTACCTCGGTCTTTGTTTGTGTGGCCCGAGATAGAGAGATGTTGATGTAATTGACGCTCGCGATTACCAGGATTAACAACGCCGAGAGCCCAAAACTGATCAGAAATCGAATAGAGCCCACGCGCATACCTCGTCCTCCCATGATATCTTCACCGTAGAGGAACATGCGGGGTAGAGGCATCAGCCTCAGGAAGTAGTTCTCCGCCCGTTCTGGAAAATGTCTTTGCATCATTTCAGGCAGTGACTGCTCTAGCAGCTTCGGCTCTGCCCCTGGTTCGAGCCGCACAAAAGTGTAAGTGGCCTGGGCCAACCAGTTGTTCATCCAGGACATCGGCATGGGTCCTTCGGCAACCGTCGTGGACCATGAGATCACCGCCTCAGGCAGTAGCGATGCCTGCCTCGGGAGGGGATGAAAGACTCCCGTGACGGTCAGAGCTACCTCATTTATACCCACGATCTGTTGTCCCATCGGGTCTGCGTCGCCAAAAACAGCCTGGGCCAAAGCGGCGCTTAGGACCACTGAGCCAGGGCGCTGCAAAGCCCGCGTCGCATCTCCCCGCATCATGCTAAACTGGAAAAAGGAGAGGAAAGAGGAATCGGCAAAATAGCAGTGCGGAGTGGTGACCGTTTGCTTTTCGTGGGTGAAGTGCACATCGTCAAACCAGGGTAATACACGGGTTTGGGCGGTGACTTGTGCATATTCCGCGTACATCGTCGGCCCCATCAGTCCGGAGGTTTCGTAAGTCAGAAGGTCCACCTGCTCAGCGACGTTGATATGTCGCTTGTATAGTCGGTAGATATTTTCGCCATTGTCGTGATAAGAGTCCATTGCTCGTTCGTCAAGGATATAGACTGTGGCTAACAGCAAGCAGGAGATGGCCAATGTAAGCCCCACCATGTTGATAGCGGTAAGCTTTTTGTTGCGGCTTAGCGATCGGAGAATGGTGCGAAAGTAGTTTTGCCAGAAGTAGCTCATAGGTGTCGGTTTATTGTTGGTGGTCATGAAGGTTAAGCGCAAAAAGCCAAGGGCATGAAGTACATAGAGGATCCGGGCGATCCGTGGTCCTTTGACTTCGACATTTTCATCAAATAGCTCCTGAAGGTCACCACGTATGCCATCCCACAACTGGTTGTCACAAAACCACGCCAACAGGTGGTCGATCCAAAGAGGGGGAGTAGGCCTCCTGTTCATCTAGCGTACGAAGCCTTGAGGATTGAAGAATTCATTTCTTTCGATTTTGCCGAATTAATTAGTTGAACGAAGTGATTACTTATTTGTTTCGATTTTGCCAATATTGATGAACTCCACGGGTTTTTCCTAGAGGCTTACCCTTGAGATGACGATTGGTTACTCAAAATGTGGCAAAACTTCTGGCGTCCATTGGGTCAAAGGGGGTCGTGAGGATAACGTCTTGATAAATGCGTTGATAGGGAGTGCGACTGTTGATAATTGGGCCCAGTAGCCCAAAACCAGTGGAATCTTGGCTTCATTGTTCGTTTGATCAATAGGATGCTCTGCGCTGACCATTCATAGTTTTGAGTAAAATGCGCCTCTCCTTAGGGCTTTGAAGGCTTTCTTGTGGAAAAACCTCAAATTGA
>JBCCXG010000613.1:0-4221 GCA_039191945.1 Bacteroidota bacterium | reverse complement strand
GCGTGCCCAAATTCATGGAAGAGCGTCAGCACCTCATCAAATTTTAACAAAGAGGGGTGTTCTTCGCTGGAAGGTGTGAAATTGCAGACGATACTCACGATAGGGAGGATCTTTTCTGCTTCCGTTTTTTTCTGATCACGATAAGAGGTCATCCATGCGCCCGGGCGCTTCCCCTTTCGTGGAAAGAAATCTGCAAAAAATACTGCCTTCATCGCACCGCCCTCCCAAACCTCATAGGCTTGCACATCTTCGTGGTACACAGGTATTTCTTTGTTCTCCTTGAACGTGATACCAAATAGACGTTCTGCGGTTTGAAACACCCCATGAATGACGTGCTCCAGCTTGAAAAATGGCTTGAGCTGCTCATCATCAAAATCGAATTTCTTCTTTTTGAGCTTTTCTGAGAAATAGGCCCAGTCCCATCGCTGTAACTCGTAATCGTAACCGGACTCCCGCACAAATGCCTGCAACTCATCCACTTCCTCACGGGCAGTGCGTACTGACTTCTCCAGCAGATCATCGAGAAAACTTAATACCTCTTTAGGGCGCTTAGCCATGCGCTCCTCCAGTACATACTCGGCATACGTCTCGTATCCCAGGAGCTCCGCCATCTCGGCCCTCAAACTAATGATTTGACGCACCAGCTCTCCGTTGTTCTTATCATTGGCCCGGTTAGCTTTACTCATATAAGCTCGGAACATTTCTTCCCGAAGCGCCCGATCATTCGCATATTGCATGAAAGGGATATAGCTAGGTGCCTGCAATGTGAAGAGCCACTTCCCTTCTACTCCTTCTTCCTTGCCAAGCGCCCCCGCCCTGGCGATCACATCATCCGGGAGCCCTGAGAGCTGACGCTCATCCTCCACCACAAGCTTGAAGTCATTGGTTTCGGCCAATACATTCTCTCCAAATGTGAGGGTAAGCTTGGACAACTCTAGTGATATCTCCTTGAACCGCTTTTTGGCCTCCTCGCCAAGGGCTGCTCCACTTCGTACAAAACCCTTATAGGTCTTCTCCAAGAGCATGCGTTGCTCAGTAGTCAGATCCAACGCTCCAATGTTCTCATGAACTGATGCGATCCGAGCAAATAACAACTCATTCTGCTTGATTTCATTGCTGAAAGCTGTCAGCTTTTCGGACGCACCTTGCGTGATTTTTTGCAACTCATCAGTTGTCTCAGCCGCATTGAGGTTGAACAAAACAGAGGAAATAGCATCCAGCTGCCCCCCAGCCAGCTCTAGCGCTTCGATCGTATTTTCGAAGGAAGGAACTTCCTGGCGCTCCACAATGTCCTTGATTTCCGATCGGTTCGCCTCGATCGCCTCATCAATGGCGGGAAGGTAATGCTCGTCTTGAATGTCTTCAAAAGGAGGTACTTGAAACGGAGTTTGAAATGTATTGAGTAACGGATTGTTATTCATTGTTTGATCTCTGTATTTGAACTATTTCGGATGACCCTCTATTGCTCCCGGCTATTTCTCGGCCCAACAAGCAGCGTGGCAAAATTAGCAGGTCACAGAGGAAAACAACGAGAGGGGCTTGATTGATTCCATTTTCTCAACATCTGCTCCATTAACATCTAAAAAGGAAATACGCGCGCATAGACCTGCAGTGCGCGCGTGAGGTGTGCATCTGATCGCACCCCTACTCAGTTAGGAGCAGTATACCTTACAAGGTCTATACCGATCCCATTTGGATCTTTGATAGCAAAATGTCTATCCCCCCACGGCTCATCCCGCAGTTCAATTTCAATAGCAACCCCCTTACGCTTCATCTGCTCGCACAGCGCATCCACATCCTCTACCTCGATGGTAAGGTACATGCCTTGCTCTTGAAAGGCTGGGTGGAAGAGTGGCTGCTGAGATGGGTGATTGGGCAGCAGAAAGCTTAGCTGCGCCTGATGACCGGGGGTGTGCATGAGCAGATAAAACTCATTTTCAAAGGAAACACCGAATCCCAGGTTGTCCAGATAGAACGCTTTGGTTTCCTCAATTTTCGAAGTAATAATTCCCGCATTTAGCTTCATCGTTGTTGAATTTTGTTTTTGAGATGTGATTTGTGCAAAGGCGCTACCGATGGACCAAGCAGCGCATAAGAGGCTGAATATCAACTTTTTCATTGCTTTTTATTTTGAATATGAAGCAAAGCTAGAGCCGCAAAGGGCCCTTGTATTGTAAGAATCGGACAAACTGAAATTAGGGACGAAAAACCTCGCCGGGGGTCACTCCATAAAAAGCCTTGAATTCCTTAATGAAGTGGGCTTGATCATAATATCCTTCTCGGTAGAAGATTTGATTCCCCATCCGCTGGCCTAGCGATTGTCCACTGCCCAGGATATTCTGGAAACGAATGACCTTAGCGAATGTCTTGGCCGATCCGCCAAAGTAGTGATCGAATAGCCGGCGAAGTTGCCGTTCGCTGACCCCCACATCGAGCTCCGTCACATTGATCTGACCTCGCGATTGCAAGATCTGGTCCATCGCATTCATCAGCCGCTGATCAATAGCGAGGGGTTTTCCCCTTGCCTCGATGAAGGCTTTGAGTATCTCGTCAAAAACAACGGAAGACTGTACCAAGTCTTTCAGCTCACTTGTGCGCAACAAAAGGGAACTGTGAAGTACCGGACAGACATCCACTAAAGGAAGAAACTTGTTCGTCAAATAAGACGCGGATACGTCAAAAATTGCAGGAAAACCTGCCGGCAAGAAACGGATCCCCAAATAATAGAAGTGATGGCCTAGCTCATAGGTAATGTAGCGCTTGGAAAAACCAGTGATGTAAGGTTCGTCGGGACGTTGCCGTTCCAGCAGTACGTCCACACAACCATCCGAAACCACACGATAAACAAAGGGGTCGTCCAGTCGATGGGTACTAAATAAGTGCCAGTAGCAGTGCACATAGTCACGCAAATAGAGATCTGGAAGTACCTCTTCGTAGACTACTTGATCCTCACTCCCATGGTCTACGCTTGGTTGCAGGGGTACAAAAAGCGCACGAATCGGATTCATTTCTTCGCCTCAATGGATAAATGAGGTTGGCCCATGTACCGCTGACACCCTGTGCTTAATTCGCACAATAGGCCTCTGATGGGCCTAATGCCGTGCCTTCCCAATCCAAGTCGGCCATACCGGTCCATAGACCTGTCTCAGGGTCCCGCTGCACAGCGTGTACTCGGGCAAATGCTCCATACCGAGTGATGGCCTCGACCTCAAAGCCCTCCGCTACCCAAAAGACAGAGTCGGCTGCGGACCAACCGTTCATCGGCGTAAACTCAGCACTGAACTTATCACCATAGGTTTCCCGCTCCCCAGTCTCTTCATTGGTACCAGTGCCGGGGTGAATGCGAGGTGCAGCTACCGCCTCCTCAATGCCCTTCCCCTGATCGACAAACCGAGATATGGTTTGTACAATTCCGGAGAGGATGCGCAATCCGCCGGCAGCTCCAAGGACGAGGATAGTTTCGCCATCTTTCGTCACCACAGTCGGTGCAATAGTGGTCCTGGGCCGCGAACCGGGGGCCTGATCGGAGTTAGACAAATAAGCGCCCATGGTGGATGCATAGACAAATCCCAATCCTGGAGTAATCACTTTCGAGCCAAACAGTGGCCCGATGGTCTGAGTGATAGAAACTACCATTCCAGAGCAGTCGCTCGTGACAAAATGCGTGGTATGATGGCTATTGCCTCCCCACGTATCGCCCGTCCAGTCCGTATTCGAAGCCAGCAACTCGGGAGCTGCCGTTCTCTTCGAAGCTGCGGGCGCGAGTTCTACCTGCTCAGGTAGTCGGATGAGGGCGGCTTTCTCCTCCGCCCATTCCTTGCTTTGCACAAAGAACAAATCCTCTTCTTTATAATCGTACCGCATGGTCTCGATAGCAAATGCGAGCGCCTGATTGACAACAGCGGCCCACTGTGCATCCGACATCTCAGAGAGATCAAATTGCTCCATGATGTTGAGTGCCTTGACCACCAAACCACCTCCTGCGGGTGCGGGGATCGAGTGAATCTCATAGTCCCGATAGTTGGTGGTCACGTACCGTGCGTCCAGTGCCTGGTACTGCGCCAAATCGGCTTTTGTAACAAAACCGCCATTTTCGGTCATGTCCTGCTCGATTCTCCCTGCTGTCTCCCCTTTGTAAAAGTCATCGCCCCCAGTATCCGCGATGCGCTGCAGGGTCTTGGCAAGGTCAGGCTGCTTCAACACCTCTCCTGCTTCGTAGGG
>JBCCXG010000612.1:0-4224 GCA_039191945.1 Bacteroidota bacterium | reverse complement strand
TGGATAAACAACTTGTTCAAAGGTTGCAATGCTATCGACTGAGGAACGAGCCAATAACTGTGCGCCTTGAAGCATGGCGAGCAATCCCTTTGCTTCTTGCTCGACGGAGGGTTGACAGTCCCAAAGCTGTGCATTACTTCCCTTTTGAAGCAAGACTGCAAGCCAGGATTCCGTCTCCTGAAAGAAGGTTTGAATTTCATCCTGGATGGCTTGAGGCAGGACCGCAAAATCCGCTGACCATCCGGGACTTCGAGGTAACCATCGATGAAAACCCGGCCGAAAACCAATCACTGGGGACTTTGGATGCTTCTTCCTCCGATGGCTCCACCTTTACTTATGCTCTTTCCGCTGAATCGCCACAAGGCGCACTCGCCGTATCTAGTACCGGCGAATTGACTGTGGCTGATGCGTCGCTCTTTGATTTCGAACAGAATCCAACGATTTCTGCTACCGTGACCATCACCAACGGTGAGTTTTCAGATGATGGATCCGTGACCGTACTGTTGACGGATGTCTTCGAAGGAACCATCTGGTCTGGCCCTACGCTCTCATTCACCAAAGAGAATGGCGCAGACCCTACGGCTGAGGAAAACCAAGATCGGCTGACGGATAATGTTTGGATCACCCGAGGCAACGGAGGTGGGCAGATCTACAACGCTGTGTCCGAGAGCTCCGCCGCACAAAGTACCAGCCCGGAGGGCACGGAATGGGCGCAAGGATCAATCGACGATGTGACTACTTTGGTGTTTCAGCCCTTCCGCGCGGCCGTCGGTCGACCACAAGATGTGGTGGGGCAGCAACTCGTACTACACCTGATTGAAGATGACATCTACCTGAGCGTCGAGTTCACCTCATGGGCGGGCAATGGACAGAACGGCAACGGAGGCGGGTTTGCCTACGATCGTTCCACTCCTAACGAGTAGCCTCGTACTTCCCATCGATATACTCCCTCAGATCCCCGGGGATCACTTCCGTCGCAGCGATGGACTGTAGCAAGTGGTCGCCGGGGTGCTCATACAACGCGTGGAATAAACTTTTGATGGATACCCCATCGGGAGCAAGTTCCTTCCCTTCAAATACATCTCCTACGTTAACACTGCCTTCCTCTAACACCCGAAAATAGACTCCGGGGTGACCATAGGCAATGAATTGCTTCAAGATCTTTTGCGTACCGAATTTGACACCAAGCTTGAAGCACGGCTGGCGAGGTTGTACCGCTTGGACGACTGCGCTCCCGACCTTGTAGATGGATCCAATCCGGATCTCATCCTCGTCGCAAACATCCACGGTGATATTTTCACCCATCATACCATAAGACCAATCGAGCGCGGGGTATAATTCCTTCCAATGTGCAGAATGATTTGCGCCGTAGAGATAACAAGCTTTATCTACACCGCCATGATACCTCCGATCTACTACCTGATCACCGTCTACATCCGTAGCACCCAAGGTCAGCGGACCAGGCACCGGTTTCTTGAAGATCCCGGTCTTTACCATCTTGCCTCGCCAAGGCACCTCTCGAACCTCTCCGACATTCAATGACAATATTTTCATCTTGATCAGTATTTAGCTGGTTGATCTCCAGGACTTGTTTTGATAATGAAGTCCCTCAGGTCATCATTGGCCTTAATCAAGTCTTCGTTTCTCAAGTACATCATATGCCCGCTGCGGTACCCCTTGAAGCTCAACCGGTCTTTCATTTTCCCACTTGGATCTATTCGCCACATCGTGTACTTCGCGTCAAAGTACTTAGTCGCGCCATCGTAATAACCCGACTGTACGAGTGTGTGCAAATATGGATTTTGGGCCATCGCTTGTCTGAGGTTCTCACCGGTCTCATTGCCGGATCGGTCCCAGGGCCTCACCGGACCAAACATGTTGTATTTTACATCAGTTGGGAAGTTCAGCTCTGTACTGAAATAGTGGTTGATGGCTGGTGTAAAAGAATGCAGCCAGGAAGTAAGTTCGGAGTTAAAATCAGGAGCATCACCTCCATCCGTTCGGTCTATGCCTTTGTAGCGTGAATCAAGCCGGCCAATAGTGAAGCCCTCCTCGCGAAGTAGTTCTTTCCAATAGAATCGGGTGGGGATATCGAGATTGTAGTCAAGAATCACCTCAGAGGAAATACCGCTGTATTTCGCGATTTGATCCGCAGCAGCTATGCGTTCACTTTCACTGACGAAACCTCCTTTCGCCAGCACAGGTAGCAGGTCCTGTACGGCGTACTCCTCAGACATCTGCAACACTTCAAGCAAATCTTTGGATTGCAAATCGGAAGGAAGCTTCTCATGGTACCAGGCGGCCGCCGTAAAATAAGGCACCCTCAAGGCCGCTCCAAGCGGGCCAGAACGCCTTCCACCACCTCCGACGTCCACGCCAAGCTCGGTAGGAGAAACCAAAATCACGCCGTTGATATACATCCACTGACTATTTTGCAAAACAAGTGCCAATCCCGATACGCGGGTGGTCCCATAGCTCTCTCCAATGAGGTACTTTGGGGACTCCCAGCGCTGAATGCGTGTCACAAACGTATTGATCCATTCCGCGAGGTAGGTGATATCCGCTTTCACGCCAAAGAACGCCTTGCGGTCGGCCTCCTTATCCACGATACGCGAGTAACCTGTATTGACAGGGTTGACAAACACAATATCAGCGACGTCGAGAATGGAGTTTGGATTATCCTTAATACCATAAGGTTGAATAGGGAAACCCTCATCATCGACCTTTAGGATTTGTGGCCCAGTGTAAGCTAAATGCATCCAAACCGAGCCCGATCCCGGGCCACCATTGAATGAAATAAATAAAGGTCGTGAAGCCTTGTCCTGGACATCGGTCCTTTCATAGTAAGTATAGTGTAAGTATGCACTGATCGCACCTGATTCATCCCAAACTGGTTGCGTCCCTACTTGCGCGATGTATGGCACATTTTTCCCTTTGATTGTGACTTGATGAGCCGTGACAACCATAGTGTCGGACGGCAAGGTTCGCCCCTGAGCCAGCGCTACCAGGCCCAGCAGCATGAAATAAAAACCAAGTAGTATGTGCTTCATTGCTCTCTGTTTTTTCGTCGATCGGGAATATAATTCAAAGCCCTGATTACCTAGGTGACAATCTGACGAACGGAGGTCCTCTTCGGTATCGGTACCCTTTGGGCCCTTCCTCACGTACTATCAAGAACGCATTATTAGTTTATAACCTCCGCAATGCTGATACTCCCATGAGAATACTACTGGTCCTTCCCATGTCGCTAATTTCTTTTGGCCTCTTGGCTCAGCTGGCGATGCCGGGTGCGAGAACCGGGGGAGTCAGACCTTTTGACCAGTATGTCGTGAGCGATTGGGCAAGAAACACGAAAAAAACCGTCCCAAAATACGTAGGCTCTCCCTACCTATTCGAAGAATGGGCCCCTGCAGACTTGGTTACGATCAAAGATCAGGTTTTTGAGGACATCCAAGTGAAATATGACGTGTACCAGCAGTACTTGATGTACAAGCCGCTCAACTCCCGGGACTCACTTATCATACAGGATGGTTTGATCGAACGCTTTTCGATCAAGGCCAAGGATACGGTCTACAGGTTTGAAAAGTATCTCCTACCCGTCGAGAAGCAAACTGGAGCAATGAACGACTTTTTTGTTGTCCTCGATTCCGGAAGGTACATCTTACTAGCTCAGCCATCAAAAAGACTACAAGAAACCTCCGCCGGCGCCTTGACAAAAGCCTCTAGTGATGACATGAGCCGATTTGTTGACGACGTCTTTTACTACATCCGAAGACCTGATCGAAGGGTCATGGAAATCCGCCCGTCAAAAAAACATCGCAAGAGCATTTTCGGCACAGACCACGCTAGGATCACCGCCTTCGCAAATGAGCATCGACTCAGTTGGAAAAAACGGGGCGATTTGAAGGAAATCGTCCGATTCGCCAATGAGTTGTAAAAGGCCGCCCAAAGCAAACCCCTCTCTTCCTTTCAATTCCTTTTGCCTTGGAACAGCCTGACCAGTTGTCCTGGGAGGTTTGGAAAATCAATAAAGCCGAATCGTATGACCTCAACTCATCTCGCTCGGCACTTGCGTGTCTTGGTCTTTGATGTCGAAGCGCCATGCAAATACCAAAGAAGTGCAGCCCACCTAAGTGAGCTCGTCAAACTTGGCCAATAATAATAGCTATTTAAAAACAAATCCAATGACAAGTCATTTCATGATAATATTTATTCATTAATCAC
>JBCCXG010000611.1:0-4229 GCA_039191945.1 Bacteroidota bacterium | reverse complement strand
GTGATGACCTGTAAACCCAAATTCCAGTGCGCCGTTTAGCGTGCTCCTACGGATAGAACTGAGGTATTCATCCATTTCTACCATGCTGGCTCCAGCTTCGATCGTAGCGTACATTGTATGGCCAAAAGTCACCACGTTAGTATTGGGCGAAGCGTCGATTCCATGCAGGATGGGACCGCCAATGTCCTTTTCGTTCATCACCGGAGCGACATCGCCGCCGCGTACTACACGGTTGCGGTACCATAGCGCCTTCCCTTCTCGGAGTCGGACGCCATGGACCATACCATGACCACTGAAATAGTGATGTCGTGGACTAATCTCACCCATATGGTTGGGTCCATTCCTGACGTATAGGCCATCAAGTTCGCGAGGAAGCTCGCCTTCGACTTTCAGTTCATGGTGGGTAGATTCCTGATGGATGGGCAACATCGGGATCTTCTGGTATCTCTCATTGGTCATAAGTCTACTCGGGTTTAGTGGACTTTGTCAAATATATAGGTAATTAGTGGACTTTGTCAACATAATTAAAGAAACGTTTCTCAAAATTGATGGTAGAGTATTGCTACGATCTGCACGTCAGCAATAGGGGGCCAGTAATCCGCTCAATAGCCTTTGTGACAAACGGCGCACCGTGCATTTTGAAGTTTATTCGGCCGCGCCGGTTTAGCTGCACAGTCGAAAGCTCATTGCATAGATCGGGGTCAAAGATGGGATCAGAGGCAGGACAATTCATTGGCAACTTACCAGACTAAATAGAGAGAAATATGGAGGAGCTTTAGCTGCGATCTGCCCTATGTGAATGAGAACATCGGTGCGCCTCCATTGAGGAAACTCACCGATTCATTGCTTCTAAAGGCCGGATTACTAAGTGGCAATTACTTCGTTTTGACGTCGAAGCGTGTTATCCTAACAGATAGATTTTGGGAGGAAAAAGAGGGGACAGCCGGCGACCTTCGCTCTTTTGTCATATAAGGGGCTACCAACATATGTTTATAGGTAGGCGATTCCGGGTTCAATAATTAGCTATTGTCGGTGTCCTCATCCCTGCGCTCCTCGCTGTTCCACTCGTGGTCGTATTCGATGATGCCACGCCGGAGGTCGGCCTCGAGCAGCTTCTCCTGCAATGAAATCTCTTCTCGCACCCTGAACGCGTAGTCGTCCCCCTTTCTGGATTGATTGGCCAAGCGCCGCAGACTTTCCTCATCGTAACGGATGAAATTCTGGGCCTGCCGCAAGACGGTATATTTCCGAAAGCCCAGATGATGCAGCACTTCACTAGCTAACCTGACCGATGTCTCCAGGGACTCGCGATACACATGGGTCACGCCCATATTGAGCAGCTCGTAAGCGTCATATCGGCTCCTAGCTCTGACCATCAACTTCAGGTTGGGGTATTTTTCTTGCAATCTCGTCACGATTTCATTGGTCGTATCGGGGTCATCAATAGCACAGATCAGCATCTCGGCTTCTTCGATGCCTGCGGACTCCAGGAGATCCATTCGTGATGCATCTCCATAATACACCTCAAAACCCATCTTTCTCAAAAGATCCACACGATTCGAATCGTGATCGAGAATGGTGGCTTCGACGCCATAGGAGCGGAGGAATCGCCCGATGGTGCTGCCAAAGTGACCAAAGCCCAAGAGGAGCACCTTTTGCATCTTGGCGATGTGATCGATCTCCCGCCGACCTTCAGCTTCCTTCGTACCGACCCTAGGCAGAATCAGCCTTTCGTTGACCAGACTTAGGATCGGGGCCAGGGTCATGGTCAGTGCCGTGACCACCAGCATCACGTCCAATTGTGTGCTGTCCAGAATGCTCAGCTGCGCAGCAAAGGAGAGGAGCACGAACGCAAACTCGCCTACCTGGGCGAGACCGACGCTCATGAGCAGCCGCTGATCGGTCTTCATTTTAAACATCAGTCCGACGACGATCAGTACCAATACCTTCAGTACAATGATGCCGACAACCAATCCACCAATCAAAAGCGGTTGCTCACCGATGATGATGAAATTGATCGAGGCCCCCACAGCCATGAAAAAGAGGCCCAATAACAGCCCCTTGAAAGGCTCGAGGTTACTTTCAAGTTCATGTTTGAACTCGCTGGTCGCCAGGACTACACCCCCAAGAAAAGCACCCAGTGCCGGGCTCAATCCTACCAGCTCCATCGATAACGCCAGTAGCAGCACCACAAATAGGGCCGATGCCGTCAGCAACTCCCTGACTCGGGTCGTGGCTACCAGGCGCAGCAAGGGTACAATTAGGTATCGTCCGGCAGCGACCACCGCAGCGATGGAGAGAAAGACTAGCAATCCCTGCACACCCAAGGGCAGGCCCTCCAATAAATAAGTGCTATGTCCGTGATCGCCATCGTCGGTTGGCACTTCCACCGCGCGCTCTGCGAGTAGAGGGATGACCGCCAGCATGGGGATCACAATGATGTCTTGAAAAAGCAAAATCGAAAAGGACGCACCGCCGTAGGGCGTATCCATCAGTCCCTTTTCTTTGATGGTCTGCAAAACGATCGCGGTAGAGGACAACACCACCGCCATGGCAATCACCAGCGACACCTTCCAGCCGTAACCCATCGCCAGCAGCGCAATGTGAGCCAAGCACAGTGTCAATACCAATTGCGCGCCACCCATCCCTAAAATGGTCTTCCGCATCCTCCAAAAGCTCTTCGGGTCGATTTCCAACCCGATGAGAAACAACATGATCACCACGCCAAACTCTGCAAAGTGAAGGATGTCATCACCCTCCTCACCGACGAAACCCAGCAGGTACGGGCCAATCAGCACACCCGCAAGTAAGTAGCCGAGGACAGAACTAAGTCCAAAGCGCTTGGCCATCGGAACGCAAATGATCGCGCCTGCCAGGAAGATGATCGCTTCAAAGAGTATACTGCCGCTCATATCATCTGGGTCAGTTGTGGGAGGTCGTTAAAAAAGTCACAGCGACCCACATCTCGTGCGGATACCTGGGCTTGCAATATGTCAATGAAGGCCTCAAACTGGTTCACGTGCCGCACTAGATCTTCATCCGACAGCAAGGTGGTTCCCATCACCGTAAAAGGCGGGAGATAATCCATCCCACACAGCCGGGCCGTCTGCTCAAAAGGCCTCAGAAATTCATTGATAGAGTATTGATTTTTTCCCTGTCCACAATAGACTTCACGTGTACCTCCCGCGGTCAGCACATTCATGGCTTGCTTGCCCGCCAGTGCGTCACCTTCTGGACCATAGGCCCAGCCAAACTCCAAGACCAGGTCGATCCACTGCTTCAATAAGGGTGGGGCGCTGTACCAGTAAAAGGGGTGATGCCAGAGCACGATATCGTGCTCACTCAGGAGATGTTTTTCCAGCTCTACGTCTACATTAAAGTCTGGATATCTTTCGTAAAGATCATGGAACGTGACACCCTCCTTCTTTTTGGCCCGGTCTACCAGCGCTTTATTGACCCGGGACAGTTCAAATTTGGGATGGGCAAAGAGAATGAGAACTTGCTGCATAGGATACAAATATGCATTCAACCCAAATAATTCCCGGTTGTTTGGATTCGCAATCCGTGACTACCAAACGATACAACAAATTTGGAACGAGACGCCCAGGTCCCCCTGCACTTTCGGTCAGTTTCAATAAATGAAACCAATAGCAATACCCAATTCCGTCGTGATCTGGTTGTCGAGGATCACGAAGTTACACGTGGGCGTGACGGTGACTCTCGAATAGTGAAAATCATAAGCGGTTCCATACCGCAGGGCGACGTTTTGGGGGCTTTCCGCCTCTCCGCCTTTTTGAAGCACCCACCCGGGTCCGGCGAAGAACTTTAGGCCCCGGTACGGATGCACATAGAGCGGCAACGAAAAGAGCCACAGCTCCTCACCTCTGTTCCAATCCACCGTCAAAGCGAGACCGAGCCGTCGATCCATCTCCCCAAAGATGTATTCATAGTCTAACTCAAGCACGTCACCTGCATGCTCGTAAAAATTGACGAAAAACTCGATGTGGTGCTCGCTTTCATGCTTGTCATGGATATTGACGTGGTGATCTTGATACCGCCTATGCTGGGCGTATCCGCTGATGACAGTGAAAAGTAGAAATGAAGAGAAGCACAGGCCTTGAAAGAAATGACGAAATGGATTTTGCATAGATGAGTCACGTTGATACCAACAAACTCACTTATCGACCTCAGAAAATTCTTGAACTAATTAAACCCTAGAGATGAAATTG